>CAMEWU010000029.1 GCA_945946715.1 uncultured Clostridium sp.
CAACAGGAGCTTCTACTTCTGCTGACGGTGCAGCCTCTGTTGAAACTGTTGCTTCCATTTCCGGCAAAACATAATTGCAGGTTACGGTATAAATATACGCCTTGCCACCTGTAGCTTCATCATTTGCTTCAGAAATATTTGCAATAAACGCGTCCTGAATACAATCAATATCTCGCAATTCAATTACAAGCTTTGCAATCGAATCATAATCTGTACTCTTCATGCCCAATGAAACACTGCTTGAAGAGGAAGAAATTGTTGTTACGTTAACATTACTAGGAATAATCTCTTCTAATGTGTTCCAAAATTCCATCATGTACTCATTTGAAATCTTGGTAGAATCATACAAAGTCAACATATCATTGTATGTAGCCTGACTAGTTAAATAGTCATTGTAAATTTGCTGAATATCCTGAATCGCAGCTATGTCCGCTTCCACTCTTGCCTTCTCAGCAGTTGCCAGTGCTTTTTGTACCAACGAAACCACAATTCCACCAATAGATACCAAAATCACAACAACTAAAAGTGCAACAAAAATACCTGTAGAACTCTTTCCGGCTTTCTTGGCTGCCTGTTCTTTCAAAACGAAGCCCATTGGTGCAAAAGCAGCTCCAATGCTACCAATCAGGTATACCGGATTACATACTTTGGTATCAATCTTATCATCGAACTTAACATTGTAAAGACTGTCCATAACCTTTGTCGCTACATTTAACTGAATCTTAAACAATCCATCAATGCCTCGAATCAAAGCACCATCACCAGTTAAGTAAACATCATCAATTGGCTTGTCCGGATTTCTGGATGAATAATAATCCATTACACGTCCGATGTTATTAATCAAATAGCGTAATGAGCCTGTAATTGCATCGTCATCAAAATCCACTGTAATCATACGCTCACTCTGGAGCATAGAGAGTGCTACATCTGCTTCTACTCCTTTTTCTTCCATCACCTCTGCAACTACAGCATTGATACCATAAGGAACTGTTCTCTGTAACAGAAGAGTATCGCCTCTGACAATATTCAAAACTGTTGTATCTGTACCAATTTGTACAACCATAGTTGTAGCATTATCTGCTGTCTGTGTCTTAATCAGCTGCAGCATTGCATTACCAATGTAATCAATTGCTTGAATATTTAATCCAACCACACTTGCCAGTTCATAATAGCTTCGTAACATCTGCTCCGGCACTGCCACAACCAGTACCCGCATATTTTTGGAGCCATCTTCTCCAACTACTGTTTCCAACACAGAATGAGCAATCACATAATCCTCTATATTAACAGCAAAACACTCTGTTGCATTCTCATTAATAATTCCAGGGATTTACTTTTCCGGCACATACGGAATCAAAACCTCCCTGCTCACAATCTTGGTAGAAGACAATACAAAAATTGTATTCTTATTTGTAATGCCATTGGCGTTCAATTGTTCCCGAATCGCCGCTCCTACCAATTCCTTATCCTGGATATAACCATCCTCATAAGAATTCTCTGGTGTTTCAAAAAATATTGCATTGTGGATATATGTCTGCTTCTTCTGTGAAGCTGTTGCTTCCACAATGGTAATACTGTCGTTATTAATGTCTATCGTTAAGACCTTATTATTTGCCATTTTCGTAGCCTCCCTCGCTAATTAGTGTATATATTCAGGGCTACAAGCCCATTATACCTAGGTACCAGCTCATAAGCTGTTCACCACATATCATGGCGATATAGATGCCCATTGCTAAATATGGACCAAAGGCCAGCTGATGCTCTCCTTTGCCTATCTTCATGATAATCAAATGTATCACGCTTCCGCAGATACATCCCATCACAAATGCTACAATATTCAGTTTCCAGCCTAATAATAAGCCAGCCGCTGCCATGAGCTTAATGTCTCCTCCTCCTATTACATGTTTTCCTTTCAAGAGTCTTGACCCTATCTGATCTACCAGTAATAGAAACAGGCTAACAACAAACAGACCCACAACCTGTTCAATCCATTTTTCCGGATTCATTATCAGTCGTGTCAGTCCGAATACAAAAATTAATATATTAAATTCAAATGGTATATATTGCGTCTTCCAATCTACAATCCCTATATATAACAACACTGTTGTGCTAAGGGCAAACAGTATCATATCTGCACAGAAACCATATTTCAAAAACAACAATACATAAAAAATACCATTTAAAGCACTCAGAATCCATGTATTGAAACCACTTTTTTTCTGAGCATATGTACATTTCTTTTGTACTGAAAGAAAGGACAGCAGTGTAAATTCCGTCATCCAGTTTGAGACGCCAATTGGCTTAGGTGCAATGCAAGAGGTTCTGTATTCACAAGATTCACAAATTGCATCATTATTATCCATGTTTTGAATAAAGTATACTAATGCCGCGAACTTGCAATATACTATCCCTATTGCCATTCCCGAAACCATAACTGCACATATCCAAAGCCAATTCATGATTAACATCCTCACTGCTGTAATACATTTCGTCAGTACATAAAATACACATATAACACACACCCGATTTCGGGCATGTGTTATATGTAATACCTATTATTTCTGTTCCAAAGAAGCTCCTACTTCAGGTGAAATTAAGTGACCAGCATCCATGGTACCATACCATACATTTACCTTGTTGGTAGAAGGATCAACTAATACATAGTACTGCTGAGCAACTGAGTTGCCACCTAAATCCTTCTTTGTCTTACCTTTTACACTGTCACCAATAATGTCAGCCAATTCTTTTGCATATGAGTTTGAGCTCTTCTGTGCTAATAAACTATTTAATGCAGTTGAACTTGTGTAAGAATATGCACCATCATATGCACTTTCAACTGCCAATGCAGAGTTCATAGCACTTGCAATAGATGTACCGGTAGAAATATCAGTAGATAATCTACTCTTATTAATGTACTTAATCAAAGCTGGTGCCAATGCTGCTGCCAAGATAGCCATAATAGCAATAACGATAATCAGCTCGACCATTGAGAAACCTTTGTTACTTGTTTTTTTCATAATAATCTCTCCTTTTATTAAAAATATTTATTAACATCTGCTGACGGTTTCGGATTCAGCAGAGATTAACCGATTATAAGTTGTCCATACCATTGTACATAGACAAGATTGGTCCATATACACCGGCTACAATAACACCTACAATACCTGCCATAACCACCATCGTCAATGGTTCCATAGCAGTCGTTACCATTTCTGTGGTAATATCCACCTGTTCTTCATAATAATCTGCCACCTTGTCCATCATGTCTTCAATATTACCGGTTTCCTCGCCGATTTTAATCATCTGTGGCAACATAGTAGGGAACACACCTGCATCTCGCATCGGTTTTGACAAAGGCACACCTTTCATAACCTGATCTTTTGCATTCTGCAACGCTTCCTTAAACCAAACATTTGTCATCATATTTGCTACTGCTTCTACACCATCTACTAATGATATACCAGATGCCATCAATGTACTCAGAGTACGTGCTGTACTAGCCGCTGCCTGCATGACATTCAATTTACCAAAAATCGGCACCTTAATTGCAAATTTACCAAGTACATGTTTTCCAGTATCAGATGCAGCAAATAACTTATATAATCCAACAATAGCAACAACAATAATTGCCACCAACCACCAACGATACCGGAATAAATCCGAAAGCCACAGCAACATTTTAGTAGCAGCCGGAAGATCCATTCCCATATCAGCGAACATATCCGAGAACTGTGGAATAACCGCAACCACCATAACGATAACTACAATTACTGCAACAATCAAAACGATAATTGGATAGGTTAATGCCCC
The DNA here is from genome assembly GCA_945946715.1 of uncultured Clostridium sp. Taxonomy (GTDB): domain Bacteria; phylum Bacillota; class Clostridia; order Lachnospirales; family Lachnospiraceae; genus CAG-632. The sequence continues at coordinate 3,811 of CAMEWU010000029.1, forward strand.
TCGAATTTTACCTTGTAACTTTGATTGCTTTTCGAACTGGATGGAAAGACGTTCAAAACACACTTCCAAATTACCAGACATCTCACCTGCAGCAATCATGCTAATCATAATAGAAGGAATAATTTTGCTATGTTGCCGGAAGCCATCTGCTAGTGTACCACCCTTTTCAACATATGTCTTAACATCCCGCAAAATTCCTTGTAAGGTTTTATTATCCATCTGGTCACTCATCATTTCCAATGCAGTAATGATGGTTACACCCGCATTCAGGATACTACCAAACTGTTTACAAAACACGCTCAAATCTCTTGGCTTAATCTTTTTCTTGATATTAATTTGAATATCTTTGTCCATTGCACCCGCTTCATCACAGGCAACCACTGTAAATCCATCTGCTTTCAGCTTGTTCATTGCCTGTTCCTGACTCTGTGCTTCAATCTCGCCCTTCTTATTCTTACCACTTGCGTCTACGACCTTATACTTATATACTGCCATCGCCATTCCTCCGCACTTTTTATTCCGTTAACACTACTTTTCTTCTCCCCATATAAGAATGTGAACAAAGTATTAACAACTTACTATTTTGAATATACCGTATTTCTGGATATATTTCAATCTTATTTTACATTTCCTTTACATTTTTGTGCATTTTGCACAATTATCCCAACTTTTTGCGCAGTGCATCAATTTCCTGAGCATAGGTTAACGCCATTTCCCGAGTAATAATTCCCCCTTGATACAAATCATATAATGCATCATCCATGGTAATCATTCCTTGCGCCTTACTGGTCTGCACCGTTGCCTGAATCTGATGGGTTTTTCCATCTCGAATCAAACTTCGGATAGCCGGATTTGCAATCATAACTTCAAACGCTGCCACACGTCCTTTTCCATCTGCTGTTGGCAATAATTGCTGTGATATGACGCCAACTAAAACCATAGACAGCTGGGTACGAATCTGTTGCTGTTGATGAGGTGGAAATACATCAATTACACGGTCAATGGTACTGGCTGCACCAATGGTATGCAATGTTGAAAAAACCAAGTGACCGGTTTCAGCCGCAGTAACTGCAATCGAAATGGTTTCATAGTCACGCATTTCTCCTACCAGAATGATATCTGGATCTTCACGCAATGCAGCACGTAATGCATTATTATAACTTAATGTATCCATACCAACTTCCCGCTGGTTTACAATGGATTTCTTATGTCTATGTACATACTCGATTGGGTCTTCCAATGTAATAATATGGTCCGTACGGTTTTCATTTGCCTTATTAATAATAGAAGCAAGAGTTGTGGATTTCCCGGAACCGGTCGGTCCGGTTACCAATACTAATCCCCTTCTTCTCTTATATAACTCTACAACCGAATTCGGAATTCCCAACTGATCCGGCCTCGGAATATCTGTATCCACCCGTCGGAATGCAGCTGCCATATTACCACGATCCATAAAAACATTCACACGGAAACGTCCGCATACCTGATGAGCATAAGAGAAGTCCACCTCTCCTCGTTCTCTTAAAACTTTCTTTTGCTTATCGTTCATAACAGTTCCCAGAAGTTCAGCCACATCTGCAGGCATTAAAGGATCCATCTCCAACCCTACTAATTTACCATTAATTCTAAGTTTTGGAGGGATACCTGCTCCAAAGTGAATATCTGATGCTTTGTTTTCTACTGCAAAAGCAAGCAATTCATTCATATCTAACATATTCGTCTCTCTCCTTAATATTCATCTCCAGCTTCATAAACGATCTTTTTCATCTCGCTAATAGAAGTAATTCCTTGTTTCACCAAATTACTAGCCGCCAATTTCAGTGTTAACATACCTTCTGAAAGTGCCTGTTCCTCTATCTTGTCAGCAGTTGCTCCTTTAGCAATAACTGCCTGTAAGCTTCGCGAAACCGGCATGATTTCATATACACCAATTCGTCCGATAAAACCGGTATCATTGCAAAGCGGACATCCTACCGGATCGTAAATACCAATTTCTTCATCATCCGGAACACCTAATAGTTTCTTTTCATTGTCTTCAGCATATCGTCCTTGCCTACACTTGGTACATAACCGTCGCACCAAACGCTGTGCAATAACACCTACCAGTGCATCTCCTGCAACATACGGTTCAATTCCCATATCAATCAAACGAGTTACGGTACTGGCTGCACTATTCGTATGCAAGGTAGATACAACCAAGTGTCCGGTAATCGCCGCCTGAACTGCAATCTTCGCTGTCTCACCGTCTCGAATCTCACCAATCATAATAATGTCCGGATCCTGACGCAAGATAGAACGAAGCGCTGCCGCAAAGGTCATTTCTGCTTTTACATTTACCTGCACCTGATTAATTCCATCAATATTTGCTTCCACCGGATCCTCTACAGTAATAATATTAACATCTTCTGTATTCAGCTCACTTAAAGAAGTATATAGTGTTGTTGATTTACCGGAACCAGTTGGTCCGGTTACCAAAATAATTCCATGCGGATTGCTTAATATTCCATCAAATGCTTTCATTTCCTGTGGTCCCAGACCCAAAGCACTCTTTGGTTTTGTCAGACCATCTTTTGAAGTAAGACGCATTACGACTTTCTCTCCATATACCGTTGGCAGACAGGATACACGGATATCAAATTCTTTTCGGTCAACAAAGATAGAAATACGACCATCCTGTGGCTTTCTTTTTTCAGAAATATCCATACCGCCAATAATCTTAATACGTGCAACAATGGCTGACATCAGAGAATAATCATAGGTCATGACTTTTTTCAATGCTCCATCAATACGGTACCGAACACGAACGCTTGTCTCTAATGCCTCAATATGTATATCAGAAGCTCTCTGACGAACACCGCCTTCTAATATCTGTTTTACCAATAATACAATTGGAGAATTATCTATTTCATCATTTATCTGCTCTTCTTCTGCCTGTGACAGTCCTTCCTGTTCCCGCTCCCGTCGGTACTGTTCTGCCACTTCCATCGCCTGCTGATTTCCGTAATACTTGCCAATTGCTTCTGTTATCTCATCATCACTAGTCAGCATTGGCTCAATCTGCATATTTGTCAAGATTGCCAAATCATCAATAGCAATGATATCCATTGGATCAGACATAGCAACTTTCAAAACATTTGGATTATATTCATCCACTTCTACCGGTATTGCACGATAACGCATTACTTCTTTTTCCGGAATCAACCGAAGTACATCATCCGTCAGCTTACAAGAACGTAGCTCAATATAATCAATACCCAGCTGCTGAGATATAGTCAGATTCAAAAGTTCCTGACTAATAAGCTCTAATTCTACTAATGCCTGTCCCAGTTTTATTCCTTTTTCTTTTTGATATGCGATTGCCTCCTGCAGTTCCTCGTCCGTAATAGCCCCAGCTGCAACTAGCAAATCACCTATTCTGATTTTCTTTCTTCCTGCCGAAATACGCATACTGTACCTACCTCTCATTCTCCATTATTAGTATAATTCTAACATACACGAATTGGAATTACTACTGTTTGTTTTCGTCATTTTTAACAATAATCCTTGGCTAATATTATATAATTTTCTTATATTTCCGTTCTTTTCGCCTATTTTCTTCTTGGAAAAGCACTTTTCGTTTATGCAAAACATAAAATACCAATAACAATACTCCTTCCGAGGTGTGTCTTGCAAACCTTTCAAAAACCACTAACTGCGGAAGAAGAGCTATATTATCTAAACCAAAGCCGTCAGGGAAATATAACAGCGCGTAATCTGCTTGTAGAACACAATCTGCGTTTGGTTGCTCATATTGTCAAAAAATATCATAGTCATGAACGGGATATAGAAGATTTAATTTCTACAGGAACCATTGGCTTAATCAAAGCAATCAATACTTATGACAGTAGCAAAGGCAACAAATTAGGAACCTATGCCTCCCGTTGCATTGAAAATGAACTTCTTATGTTGCTACGGCAAGAACGAAAATCATCTCGTGAAATATCCCTATATGAACCAATTGGTTCCGACAAAGAAGGAAATGAAATCAACCTAATGGATATCATGGAATGCACAAACGAAGATATTTTAGAACAACTAATTACAGAGTGCCATATTCAGTCCATATATCGATTACTAAAAACAGCATTGACACCCAGAGAACAGGAAATCATTATCCTTCGATATGGATTATTCAACCAGACACCTGTGACACAGAGAGATGTGGCACAAAGACTAGGGATATCCCGTTCCTACGTAAGTCGAATTGAGAAACGGGCATTAGAAAAACTCCGCTGCCATCTGGAGGAGAGTTAATCCTCTCTCCTCCGAAGAATACAGCCAATCGGCAATTCTCTGCCAACATTTACATGCAACACTTGCTTTGGGTGCGGTGCTGATTCCATATCCACTCCTTTTTCATCTCGAATTCCATTAACAACAAGTTCCAGATTGCTACCATCAAACAGCATAGCTTCAATCTCTTCACCAACCACAAACTTGTTTTTTTGTTCCAATATAATCCATCCGGATTGATCAACCTCGTTAACCATCCCTAAATAAGTATATTCTTTTATATACGTATTGTTATCATAGATTTGAGACCGTTCATCTGTCTTCCCAAAATAGAATCCGGTCGTAAACTGCCGGTAGGTACACTTTGCAATTTCCGTCCGGTAATACTCCAGATTCTGTCGGTACAATTCCGGTGATTTCTGAAAATCATCAATTGCTTTACGGTAGGTTCTGGCAACTGTAGCAACATAAAGTGCCGTTTTCATTCTGCCTTCTATCTTAAAACTATCAATTCCAGCCCCTATCATTTCCGGAATGTATTCTATCATACACAAATCTTTAGAATTAAAGATGTAAGTTCCTCTCTCATCTTCCTCTACCGGAAGGTATTCTCCCGGTCTTTTTTCTTCGACCACTGCGTATTTCCATCGGCAGGGATGAGTACAAGCTCCTTGATTAGCATCCCGTCCTGTAAAATAATGGCTTAACAGACATCTTCCGGAATAAGAAATGCACATCGCACCATGTATAAAGGATTCTATCTCCATATCCTCCGGTATCTGTTTTCGGATTTCTGCAATTTCATTTAACGACAGTTCTCTCGCCGAAACAACCCTCTTTGCTCCTAATTGATACCAAAACTTATATGTTTCATAATTTGTATTGTTTGCCTGGGTACTAATGTGAATCTCTACATTGGGAAGCAGCTCTTTAGCCAGCATAACGACTCCAGGATCAGAAATAATCAAAGCATCAATCGATATATTTTGAAGAGAACGAAAATACTCCCGTATACCAGATAAATCTGCATTATGTGCAAAGATATTTACAGTCAAATATACTTTACAATCATGAGCATGTGCAAACTGAATGCCTTCCTCCATCTCAGGCAATGTGAAATTATGCGCTTTTGCCCGTAAGCCAAACGCTTCACCGCCAATATAGACAGCATCTGCTCCATATCGGACTGCTGTTTTTAATACCTCCAGACTTCCTGCCGGAATTAACAATTCTGTTTTGTGCATGTTGTTCTCCTTTATTTTGCTTCCACTCGAATACTAATTGCTACACCATCTCCAATTGGAACAATTGCAGTTTCCAATTCCGCATGATGTTTAATGGTATATAGATACTCCCGCATCCTGCTGTGTATAGTACGATTTCGTTTTGTAATTGCATAATGGGATTCTAATACATCTCCATCCTGAAGAACATTATCAGAAATTAGCATTCCGCCCGGAGCCAACAGTCGAAGTACTTCCGGAAAAAAGTGAATATATTGCCCCTTTGCCGCATCCATAAAAATCATATCAAAAGGTTCCACCAGCGTTTTTAAAACCTCTGCTGCATCTCCTTCCAATAATGTCACTTTATCTTCCACTTCTGCTTTCGCAAAGTTTTCCTTTGCTTTCTGAATTCGGGGTTCGTACTTTTCAATTGTAATGATTCTTCCATCTTCCGGTAAAAACTGACTCATATAAATAGCAGAAAATCCAACTGCCGTCCCTACTTCCAATAATCGCTTTGGTTTTTGAATTAACTCTAATACCTTTAGCAATTCCTTGGTTTCTGTCCGTACAATTGGAACCTCTGCCTTTCTGGCCTCCTGCTCTATCTGATAAATCAGCGCGGAATCTTCTTCATTTAATGAATTAATGAAAGAAATCACTCTTTCATTTACAATCATTTTTATTCCTCCTCATTCATACTGCCAGTAATCGTTTTCATGATTTCTTCCTGAGTCATAGACGGACTCAGCATGTAAGTACCCGGCATCATTTTCCCATGATAACTGGACAGATATACTTTTGCAATCATAACATACTTATCACTGACCAGACCTGCGTCCACCAAATTGTCTATAATTTCTATAGTAGAAGAATCCGGTTCTACCACAAACGCAATTTCTGTCTGACTCGCAGGATTCACAGATTTATCCGTAAAGACTTTATAAAAAAAGTTATATGCAAATGTAAACGCCTGTATTAACAGCAACACTATAATAGCATTTATCAGAAGCTGCAATACCATTCTTAAGGCATTTTTCATGGTTTTATCCGTCATAGTCACACCTACTTTTCAAAAAAATCATAATCCATTTCCAGCCCCTCTGATAACGCAGTATATACCTCCTGCATCATGTAGCAAAAACGCCGTTCAGCCAGAATAAAATCATTTACAACAGAATCATGAAGAATTGTATCATATTCTTTCACTAAATTAAAGACCTCATCATACAGATTACTATCTCCTTCGCTAAACTGCAAATCATAATTTCGTCTCCGAAATTCATTATACTTTTCATATAGCTCCGGTTCATTTTTTAAGCACCGATCTGTTTCAATGTATCTTTGATACTCTTCACTTTTTTTAATAACTTCATTTAGCCTGTCTGCCAATTCCTTTGCCTGCTGCATCCTTTTTCCCCCTTTATACTTCCGTTATTATCGGCAGTATCATTGGATTCCTTTTTGTTCTTCTCCATAAAAATTCACTTAAATCATCCCGAATTGTTGTTTTAATCTTTCCCCAGTCCGTTATATTATGTTCCAGGCATCTGGACAATGCATCTTCTACCACATCCCTGCATTCCTCCATAAGATTTTCAGATTCTCTGACATATACAAATCCTCTGGATACAATATCCGGACCGGCAAGCACCTGATTGCTTCCGCCTTCCAAAGTTACTACTACAATAATCAATCCATTTTGAGATAATAACTGACGGTCACGCAATACAATATTTCCAACATCACCTACTCCCAGACCATCTACCAAAATTCCCTGAGTCGGTACAGAACCTGTAACCTCAGCATAATCATCACATAATTCCAGAACATCACCACTGGATAAAATACATATATGCTGTTTATCTATTCCCAAGCTTTCTGCCAGTTCTGCATGTCGTTTCAAATGTCTGTATTCACCATGTACCGGAATCGCATATCTTGGTTTTGTCAAAGTATAAATCAACTTAATTTCTTCCTGGCAGGCATGACCTGACACATGAGTATCCTGAAAAATTACCTTTGCTCCCTTCATTTCCAATTCATTTATTATTTTGGAAACTGCTTTTTCATTTCCCGGTATTGGTGTAGAACTGAGAATAACCGTATCTCCCGGTTTAATTGACACCTTTCTATGAATATTAGCAGCTATTCTGGACAGAGCTGCCATATTTTCACCCTGACTACCGGTAGTAATCAATACCGTCTTCTCATCCGGATAATTCTTTAACTCTTCTATATCAATTAAAGTATTGTCCGGAATCTGTATATATCCCAGCTCTTCTGCCACCGTAATAATATTTACCATACTACGGCCTTCTACAACTACCTTGCGTCCATATTTATATGCAGAATTTACAATTTGCTGTACCCGGTCTACATTGGAAGCAAATGTAGCTACAATAATCCGATGATCCTGATTTTCTGCAAAGATATTATCAAAGGTTTTTCCTACTGTACGTTCTGACATTGTAAAACCCGGACGTTCCACATTTGTGCTATCACAAAGCAGTGCCAGCACACCTTTTTTTCCAAGTTCTGCAAATCTTTGCAAATCAATTGCTTCACCGAATACCGGAGTGTAGTCTACTTTAAAATCACCTGTGTGCACAATAATCCCTGCAGGTGTATAAATGGCAAGTGCTGATGCATCTGCTATGCTGTGATTTGTCTTAATAAACTCTACCCGTAAGCATCCCAGATTAATAATCTGACCATGCTTCACTACCTTACGCTTGATATTCTGTAACAGATTATGTTCCTTTAATTTACCTTCAATAATGCCTATCGTCAACTTTGTTGCATAAATTGGCATATTAATTTCCTTTTCCACATAAGGAATGGCTCCTATATGGTCTTCATGTCCATGGGTAATTACCAGTCCTTTTACTTTATCTGCATTCTCTTTTAAATATGTCACGTCCGGAATTACCAAGTCTATTCCCAGCATTTCATCATCCGGAAACGAAAGACCGCAGTCTACCACCACAATCGTATCTTCATACTCGATTGCCGTAATATTCATACCGATCTGTTCCAACCCTCCTAACGGAATGATTTTTACCGGTTTCTTATTTTCAATTTTTTTCATTTTAATTTCATAACCTCCATTGCCTGATTCTGTCTCTTTTCTTGTTGTCCGCTCTTAAAAAGGAACCGTGCTTATATATTTTTTAGCTATGATTATAATTGGAAATCAACATCATCCATAAGCTCTGCAAAAAGTTTTGCAACCACCTGGAGTTCTTCTTCATTTTCAACTACATCATAAACTGAAACTTCATTTTCTTCCTGCTGTTTCTCTTCTTTCATAATCATAACAATTGCCTCGTCATGATTGTCATCCAGTTCTTCCGTTACTAATATATAGTGAATGCCCTGAAGGGTAGTCTCCTCCAGCACATACATATCAACTATTTCTCCGTCTTCTGTGGTAAACGGAACCGTTTTTACTGCTTCACGTTCTTCCATGTGTCCTCCATAATCGTCTTATATACTATCTGATTGCATCCATATAGCTCTGCAAAATCAAAACAGCCGCCATCTGATCAATCACTGCTTTTCGGTTTTCACGACGAACACCTCCAGCCATCAAAATCCGTTCTGATTCTGCTGTTGTCATCCGTTCATCCCATAAAATAACTTCTACTCCGGTTCGTCGTTCTAAATCTTCTTTAAATGCCTCACAGGCTTCTGCCCGCTCACCAATGGTATTATTCATATTCTTTGGATAGCCCAGAACAATCTTCTCAATTTCATACTCCACGATAATTGCTTCAATCCGTGCTAATGTCTGTCTTAGCTTATTTGCAGACTTTCGAGTAATTGTCTCTAATGGCTGAGCTGTCAGCATCATTGCATCACTAACAGCTACGCCAACCGTTTTGGTGCCGTAATCCAATCCCAATATCCTCATTCTAAACCTCTGTTTATTGTTTCTTTAATCTTGTATCAATATAATTTTCCAGTAACACTTCTATAATTTCATCCCGCTCTGCTTTCATAATCAGACTGCGTGCACCTTTATAACTGGTAATATATGTGGGATCACCACTCATAATATAGCCAACAATCTGACTAACAGGATTATACCCTTTTTCTGATAACGCTTCATATACTTGTGCAAGAATATCCGTTACCTCTAAACCATTTTCTTTCATCACGCTAATGTGCTGTGTATTGTCCATCCTCTCACGTCCTTTTCCTTCTAATGGTGTTTATTCCAGTTTTTCCCGTTTCTGTATACCTATGCATGATTATACAATGCTTTTTTTGAAATAGCAAGTTAAGCTGTCAAACGAAACTCTAAAGATAGATGTAATAATTTTTCTAATATAGCCATATCTTACAGATATTTTTCCAGCAAATCTTGCAACCTTCCTTTTTCTCCATGTCCCGGGTAAACAATATAATTCTTCTCGATCATTTTTTTCAGAAATGGCACTGTAATCTCATAGAATTTCTTTCGACTGCCACCTGGTAATCGTGTAACTGTTGGCACATTCAATAAGGTGTCGCCTGTAAATAAATAGGTTCTATCCACAAGTATACATATACTACCATCTGAATGGCCTGGAGTCGTTGTCATTTGAATCCAATGTTCCTCCCATTCAAATTCCATATTATCATCAAATATGATATCCGAAGAACAAACAAAAGGAACAATAACCGTTTCCCGAGAAGTATTACACTTATTAAACATTCTAAAAACTTCTGAATGACCGGATAAATTCTTCTTTTCTGAACAAATATGCTCTGAACAAACGGAATTGGAATAAACTATACATTTAAAATGTTCTTTTAACCAGTTAACACCATTGATATGGTCAAAATGCTCGTGTGTCAATATCACTACAACCTGTTCAGCTATTTGTGTATTCAAAAATGTTATTACTTCATCGGTATACACAGGATCAATAATCAACATACTGTTTTTGCTTCTTATAACATACATATTAGATGCAATATAATCCCACTCGAATGTATATAGCACTAAATTTCCACAAATTATTTCTCTTTTCATTGTTTCTCTTTCATATAAATCACATTCCACAAACCATCCTGTTGCATTCCATATTTTTCATGAAACTTTTGGGATGCAATATTACTTTCTTCTACCCATGCATAAACATATTTTCCGCCAAGTTCATTATATTTTTTCAGTTCATTCAGCAATATGGAATGGATAATTCTTTTATCAGCTCCATTATATACCTGATTAATATAAAAACTGCTTGGTTTAACTATACTTTGCAAAATAGTGACTATTTCAGACGCTTCATTTTTATATATTGTATACTCTTTATTTTTAATTCCTTCTTCCACTTCCTTTTGGTTTGGCAAGTGACTGACTCTTGTATCAAATATCTCCCACAGCTTTGACTTAATTGCTCCGGCATCTGATAAATCAGGCTTTATACCTACAGATTCCTCTCCATAGGATAATATAGGTGAATTTCCATTTAAAACACCTGTTATATCCCTGTTTGCCATTCGTACCATACATGTAAACACCTTAAATCCAGCCGAATTCAGTTCCTTCAGATATAACTTTTTATCTTTTGATACAATATCAATTAAGTATTCTTGTTTATCATCTAGATTTTTATCAAGAAGGTCTTGTAAATCATTAAAAGATGTGGTATAAAACCATATGCGTTTTATTCCCTTATCGTCATATACTATAATCAATGACTGTTTTGAAAAATCGCCTTGCCACACATGATTCTTATCTAGAAAATGATAAAAGCAATTGGATTGTACCCTCATTCCGGGTTGCTTCAAATCTCTTATTAAATTTGCTATGTCACATTCGTTTAGCTCCTGCATTCTTATTCTCCTTGAATTTTACAAATCAGATACAATCATATCACAATTGTCCAAATTCCCTAAATCCATCATCATAACTCCCCAGGCTAAGCCGGAACCAAATGCAGACAAACAACATTTATACTCATTATCTATTAATTCATCTTTTAAGTTATGAATCGTTACCAAAGGTATAGATGATCCACTTGGATTTCCAAAATTCTCAACTAAATTCATAGGCATTTTTTCAAATGGAACATTTAATTTCTGTGCCAATTTCTGCAACATAAACTTATTTGGCTGGTGGAACAAAAACCAATCAACATCCTCAATTGTAGTATTAGTTTCCTTCAAAGCATGTTCAATCATTGTTGGAACTTCTATCTGAACAAAATTAAACACTGCACTTCCATCCATATGCATATGATCTAATGACTTGTAATTTCCATCTCCTACATCTTTCATTTCTGCTGTTTCAGCATTACTCGGCATTCGAAATGCACCTGCAGGAATCTTCAATGCTTCACCTCTGCTTCCATCCATATGCATTTCGTAATATATCTCCCTCATATCGTCTGTATTCTCAACAATTGTAATTGTAGCCGCATCTCCTATTAGTGGAAAATCATTTCGGTCACGTTTAGACACCTTATGGCTTAATACATC
>CAMEWU010000030.1 GCA_945946715.1 uncultured Clostridium sp.
ATCATGAATTACCAGCAAGTCACCCATATCGATTTTAGGCAATTTACGGTCAACAGCAAACTTATCATTATTCTCACACAAAGAACCGGTAATGTCATAGATATGGTCACATGGTTCATTTTCTTTTCCCATAACAGTGATATGGTGATAGGCACCATACATAGCCGGGCGCATCAGATTGACTGCACATGCGTCCACACCGATATACTCTTTATACGTATGCTTCTCATGAATGGCTTTTACAACCAGATGTCCATATGGTGCAAGCATAAATCTTCCTAACTCTGTAAATATCTTTACATCACCCATACCAGCAGGCACCAAAACTTCATCAAATACCCGATGAACACCCTCACCGATAACCAAAATATCATTTGGTTCTTTATCAGGTGTATAAGGAATTCCCACACCACCGGATAAATTAATAAAGCTTAACTTCACACCCGTTTTTTCTTTGATTTCTACTGCCAGTTCAAATAATATCTTTGCCAATGCCGGATAGTATTCATTGGATACGGTGTTACTTGCAAGAAATGCATGCATACCAAAGGTTTCGACTCCTAACTCTTTTAATCTGGTATAGGCCTCCAAAATCTGTGGTTTCGTCATACCATATTTTGCATCACCAGGATTGTCCATAATGTCCGTTCCCAGTTCAAACACGCCACCCGGATTAAACCGACAACTGATTTTCTTCGGAATCCCTGCGTGTTCCTTTAAGAAATCAATATGTGTAATATCATCCAAGTTAATTGTCGCATCCAGTTCTCTTGCTTTTACAAACTCTTCAGCCGGTGTATCATTGGAAGAAAACATAATTTCATCCCCTTGAAACCCAAGTCGCTCTGACATCATCAATTCTGTCAAAGATGAACAGTCTGTTCCACAGCCTTCTTCCTTCAAAATTCGTAAAATTGTAGGATTTGGTGTAGCCTTTACAGCAAAATATTCTTTAAATCCCGGATTCCATGCAAATGCCTGTTTCAGCTTTCTGGCATTTTCCCGGATTCCCTTTTCATCATACAAATGAAATGGCGTAGGATACTGCTTTACTATTTCTTCTAACTGTTCTTTTGTTACAAAAGGCTTCTTCATCATGATTTTATCATCTCCCACTTATAATTTAGACACCATCGTAAGAATCATACTATATTTACCCTAAAATAGCAACGAAAAAGATGGAGCCCTATATGAAAACAGAGTATCCCTGTGAAACTTTCCACCCTTGGATACTCTGTCTTTTTACTGTTCTTCGTTTTCTGCTTCTTTGTTTACAATACTTTCATCATCTTCACGATTATATAATTTATCATAATCAACTTCTACTTCAAATTCATAATCATCATTTTTAATCTTACCATCATCTTCATCAATATAACCACATTTCTTAAACAGACGTTCAAAATTATATACCAGAAGATAACCGATAACCCCGGTACCAAACAACAACATCAACAACAGTACCAGCCAGGATAGGTAACATAAGTACCCCACCATGCCCAGCAGAATAATAACTGCTACTGTAAACGGAAGGTGACTAATTGCAATTAAAAATGCATTCTGAAGAGTTTTTCCAATGGTATTCTCGAATCTGGCCTGCAATGGAAAGGCAAATATAAACGTCATAAGCCATCCTAACATCATAATTACACTGATTGCAAGCATTATAACTGCAATCTGCATATCCGAATTAATAATCCAGCAATAAATGTTCATACTGAACACCATACCAACCGCCAGCAAAATCAGCCATATTAAAGTACCTTTTTTAAAATTCTTGGCAAAATTTATAAAATAGCGTCTAAAAATATATCCATCTTCTTTTCGCAAGGAATCCATTGCCGTATAATAAAATGCGCATAAAGACGCTCCGATAGTAAATATAGGCAAACAGGTCACCAAAAAAAGCACTCCGATTACCATCATATCAGCGAAACGGCTAATGGCCTTCCATACCGGATTATTTTCACCAAATGTACCATGATTTGACATTTCTATTCTCCATTCCGAATATACTCATATAGTTTATTACATATGAATTAATTTTCTTCTTTTCATATCAACGTATATCATAGTGGAATCGAGACGGAAATTCAAGTTAAATTATTCTAAACTAATGTTTTCCTTTATACATCGCAAGTTCTTCCATTGCTGCCTGATATAATTCTTCCTTTTCTCGCAGCTTTTCTTTTGCTTCCGTCAGCTCACTTTGAGTTTCTTCTATTACTTGATGTAATTCCTTCAACTCTTTTTTCTTCTGTTCCAGATTCTCCTGCATTTCATCCATCATGCATTCAATCATATTCTTATCCATTTCCAACAATTCTTTTGAAAACATCGTCATCACCCCATCAACATTCCTGCAGATTTCGTATATCTGCTCATACAAAGGCTTAAATTCCGGATACTTTTCAATTAATTCAATAATCCGTTCCGGTTCATCTGCGCTTAAAAACGTAAGCCAAGCCTCCATCTTAGTATCTATAGACTTATATTGCAATTTTTCTCTGAATATGTCAAGAGGTATAAAAAAATATTTCTGTAATAAGTTCAATTTTAAACCAGAATCTGATTTTTGTTCGAAATAGTGCACATAGTCCTCCGGATACTTATGAAATTCTCCTACACTTCGTTCAAAGAAAACTATAGTATAAACATCTTTTATATCACGATAGTGGAACTTCTTTCCTCGTTCGCTTCTTACAAGCTTATACTGTCGTAGCAGTAAATCAGAAGAATAACAAGCACTACGTTCCCCCGGAAAATCATAGCCAATTCTCTGCACTTCTACATTTACAATACTTTCATCTTCTAAACGTACAATAATATCCATGATGAGCAAATGGCTTTCGTCTGCAATGCAGCTTCCATCATTCATTAATATTTGAATAATCTTTACTTCTCTTCCCATAAGCAACGTTAAAAACTCTTCTAATCGTTCCGGCGTTATCTCCGGATTCATAATTTCCTTAAAAAATGCATCGTATAGTATCTTAATCCCTTTCATGCCCGTACAACAATCTAAAAAATACTCCTGCTGTACCTTATTCCATTGGCGGAACCGAAATTCCAGGCTCGGATTCCCATTAATCTCTTCTATAAGCTCATTTCGTTCCCAAATGAGTGGAAAATATTGTTTTAGCTTTGTTTGCATAGTCTTCCTCCTTTTCACTTTTCATTTGTTTTTAATGGATTTGTAATTTGCGACTTTTTACATTCTTTAGATGTTGCTCTGTAGATATACAGAAAATATCAGAAATTAAAAAGCTGTTTGTGTATGAATAATATACAACCAAACAGCTCACTTGTCAATATTTTTTTTCATTTTATACTTTAGAATTATGTTCTTCAGTATATTAAAATTCCGGAGACATCATGTCCGTATACGAAATGCCGTTTCCCCTTCCACTTCTAATTGGTCAGAAACCGATTTACGTTCAATCCGAATCCAGTTCGTACCGGCTCCAAGATTTTGTACAAATCGTTCCACCGCATCCGGTTCCCCTTGCACTTCCATTTCCACTGCACCATTATACAGATTTCGAACCCATCCGGTCAGATGATTTTCCAGTGCCAGATTCATGGCATGATACCGAAAACCAACGCCTTGTACACGACCGGTAACATGAATATGTTTTCGTGCCATTCTTTACTCCTTTTATAATAATACTTAAATTAAAAATATTGTAGCAAAATGCAAACTAATGTCAACACACTTTTATCCATTTTATTTCATGAATAAAGACTATTAAAACTCTTATTGTTATGTTAAAATATGTTAATACTACTTTTACGGAGAGGAACAAAAAATGCTCAATCAAAAAATGGAAATCGAACAAGCTCTAAATACTTTGTCATTAGATAATGCAAAAGCATTGATAGATACTTATGCATCAATACACCCATTTGACATGGATCTGTTATCTTATCGGTGTATTTACCATATTTATGCCAATGAATTAGAAGATGCTCTGACATATGCAATACAAGGTGTTCAACAATATCCTACAAATGCAGATATGTATTACAATTTAGCATATATTTACGAACTGCTTGATGAATATTTACTTGCATGTGAAAATTATACCAAAGCTCTTTTCCTATACACTTATACGAATGATGAAAAATCAAAATCATTGTGTATATCAGAAAAAGTAGCTACACTTTGGGATTCTGTGGAAACCCTCTTAGCACAAACTAATGATCCGGATTTTCATCAATCAGTTCAAACCTACTTAGAAAGATTTCATACATGTTTTGGCTTCAATGAAATCATTTTTAAATCTCATGTAGACTCCATAGGCCAGACCCATTGGATGTCAAATACGGAAAAAAGATATCTTGCCTTATATCGAGTACAATACAAAGACAACTTAGATATTAGCAACAACCTAATTCATACAAAATCTGAACTTTTGCAAACAACCGATTGTGATTTTTATCAAATCAATGGCAATGCCGAACAATATTTATTACCTATCGCTGTTGATAAAGAAAATACTGTACATGTTTTCAAAGAAGAAGGCATTCCTTATCAAATTCTCCAACGTGAGACCATGCACTTTAATTATTACAAGGTTAAAAATCATACTTGTGTTTATTCAACGAATATTAGTCACCACGGGACACCAATTCCACTTGGACATAGTGCAAACAGAAAGAAATTAGTTTTAAACTTATTTGTTGATGGGCTATCGCAAGATATATTAAATACAAATGGTCTTGAATCCATTATGCCTTATACTTATAATTTTTTCAAAAAGGGAACTATCTGTACACAAGCATATAGCACTGCCGAATGGACTTATCCTAGTTTAGCAACCTATGTAACAGGTTTAACCACTCCGGAACATATGATGTTTCATAACAAAATAGATATTGCATTGCCTACAAATGTTCCTACACTGGCAGAATATTTTCATAATGCCGGTTACTTCACTGCCAAAATGGATGGTGACTGGCGAAGCACACCAAACTATGGACACGGCAGGGGCTACGATCAAATTATCTATCAAAATCAGGTACTTGGTTCAAAAGAAGAGACTATTATTGGCGAAATTATTGATCATATTGAAGCATTTCAAGATACAGATCAATTTCTATGGGTTTGCCTTGGTGATTTACATGATGTAGCAGATGAATATGATCTAACTCTGGCAGTACAAAATAAGTTGAATTTATCTGAACGTGTAATGGAACCTGCTGCTGAAACTTCAGTAAAACAACACTACAGTTCCCTCAAAATAAATGCCTATAAAGAATTAATTCGCCATACAGACATTCTATTAAACACTTTATATACATACATTACTGAAAAATTCAATGAAGAGGAAATTCTTATTAGTTTATTTGCTGACCATGGTCAAGGATATCTAATTCCAGATGACCAACCTTTTCTTGCTAAACAACGTACCAACGTTGCTTTCATGTTTAGAGGAAATGTACCTACACAGATTACATCAGAGCTTATCTCAACTAGTGATTATATCTCAATTATGTGTAATGCTGCCGGAATACCAATGGAACAAGTACCTATTACCGGTTCCTTACCTGCTTGTTTTGGGGGAACAAGTACACGAGAATATGTACTTTCAGAAAGTATTCACCCAAAAGATCCTTATCGTGCTACTATTTTTACTCAAGACAATACATTTTTCTTCGAAAATGGGGTTCCGACCGGAGAAGATGGCCGATTTGAATTGAAAGATTATACAATGGTACTAATGAACAAAGAAAATCAAATTTATAACGATGATAAATTATGCAATAAATACTTAGATATCATTACAGAACATATTGCAAAACTAATAATCTACTAACTATATATTCTTATACACAATACAGGTGCAGATTTTTCTGCACCTGTATTATAATTAATATTCACAATTCTCAAGCCTTCACCATGATAAAATATTTCTCTAATTCTTCAAATTTTGTTTAATCTTAGTAGTACTGATTTCAGGTGTACGTGGCAAATAAACTACATCAGCCCCCTCATCCTTTAAAAAATCAAACTTTCCTTCCCAGTCATCACCCATAACAAATGTATCGATATGATACTCATGTAAGTCTGATATTTTTTGCTCCCAGCTTGTCTCTTCAATTACCAAATCAACATATCGAACGGATTCCACCAGCATTTTTCTCTGTTCAAATGTAAAATAGCTTTTTTTATGCTTCGCATCCCAGTTAAACTCATCTGTCGAAAGTGCAACTATTAAATAGTCTCCATACTCCTTTGCCCTACGCAAAAGATTAATATGACCATAATGCAATAAATCAAATGTACCATATGTAATTACCCGTCTCATAGTTACCTCCTTTGTAAAACCCTCTATCTTTGAGAATTATTCCCAAATTAATTCCTTATACAACGCTTTCTATCCCAATGAACAGTATCTTTAATAACAGTTCCAGAACTTTTTCCCGCAATAATACTATGCTCTGGCATATCTTTATTAACAACTGTCTGTGCAGCAACTACGCTATCTCGCCCAATTGTCACACCCTTAAGAACCATTATATTATTTGTCAGCCAAACATGATCTCCTATTACAACTGTTTGAGGAGGATTCGAAGGTTCCCCTTTTACATCACATAATTGATGAAAATCACTATCATAGACTATGACATTTCTACCAATCATAACATCCTCTCCAAAAACAATATGCTTGTCTGCGATTATAACACTACCTCCATTAGCCGAAAAGAACCCTGAATCAAAAACAGCCCCTGGCTTAATTTCAACAACCGTATTATAGAATAATAATCCACCATTATTACAATTCCAAACAGCATCCTTGTCTAATCGAATATGGGTCTCACTGTTTGATCCATGTAATTGATTAAAGCCAACCTCCAAATCCTTACCATGTAAATAAATCCGGGATGTCGGATGCAAATCTAAAATTGCTTTTCTATGAGGGATTATAAAGCACCCTTTGTCACGAACAATATTCTTACACAAAAAATTATAATAAATAAATCTTGGCTTTGAAATACGTTTATTAAGAAACAGCGATAATTTTCCCTTCTTTTTAAATTTATTCCTACTCATTTTCATCTCCTTATTCTAAATTACCCGTGCATTCTTTTACACAGTAGCTAAACGGATGATTCTTAATCAACTCAAAAAACTGATCTTGTCTTTCCGTCCTCATCGGATTTCTAATCATATGGCGATTCCCCGGTAAAACCTCATCAATGGTATGCGACTGTACTGTAAATTTATCTTCAATTTGTTTAAAAAGTTTTTTCCCTTTTTCAGAATTCAGTAATACCACTGAAATTCCCTTGAACATATCTTCTTCTGCTTGCTCTTTAATCCCCCAAAAATCACCAATCGTTATATCGACCGTGGTTCTTGGAAGCCCTCTGTACTGACAATCATAGCAAGATTCTCTCGTATATAAATCATATTTAATAAACCCTTTTACCCACCAATCTTCATTTTTATCCAACAATGACTCTTTTCCATTTGCAAAAACAACTTGCGAGGCAAGGCTTCGCCATCCTTTTGTTTTATTCTTTAAATGTACCTTAACAGCCTCAGCCCCATATTTCTGTTCCAATTCAGATATATATTCCCGAAATGCCAGTGGCGAGTTAATACTACGGCATATGAAGTCCATATAATACAAGTTAGAATACTCTTTTCCCAAAAAAAAGCTTAATGCTGTATTCTGACATGGTGTGCCGCAAAACAATACTGGTTTTCCTGACTCAACTTCCTTTTTTACTGCATTATAGATTCCTGCTGCATCACTTTGAAAGTACTTTGAACCTTTGATTTGTAAGAGACTATCATAATCATACGCAATAATATGCTCAGCAGATTTCCAGTCTCTACCATATCTACAGCCTGCAACTATACCATCATTATCTATAAAATACTTACCAATCTCCCAAAAAATTCCACCAGAAGTACTTGAAATACGAGTATCCTCGTCCCTACTCCATGCCGCATATACCACAGGTTCACTTCGTCTCTGTATTTTTTCAACGTTCATTGATGGGCATTTTTCTATACAAATTCCGCACTGTACACATCTTTCTTTATCTACTACAGGATACCAAAATCCTTCCTCATCACATACATATGAAATTGCCCGTTTCGGGCAAGCATCTGCACACATTTGACATCCCGTACATTTTGTTTTGCTAATATTACCTATCATATGTAATTCCTCCATCGTCCTTAGATATATTTTATTACAATCTCGAAAAATCACAGTTATCAGGGTCATATCGAAGTCTAATATTTTGATTTAAACTATTAATCCATGCCATCTCTTTATCAGATAATGTAAATTCCGTTATTTGAAAAAACTCTTTTAAGTGCTCCGGATTACATGTCCGTGGAATTGCAATATGATTCCATTGATAATGCCATCTTAAAATAATCTGTACAGGTGTCCGATTGTATTTTTTTGCAAGTTCAAAAACTGGCTTTGCCTTTATTAATACATCATGCATTCTGGCAACCGGTGAATAAGCAATCACCTTAATATTTCTGTAGAAACAATAATTAACAAGAGCATCTTGGGTAAACAAAGGATGTCTTTCAAACTGATTCACCATTGGAAGAATTGTTGCTTTTTGCAACAATTCTTCGATATGATGAATATTAAAGTTACAAACTCCTATTGCTTTTACCAAACCTTCCCTATATAACTGTTCCATTTGAAGCCATGTTTCAATAAAGGTTCCTGTCTGTGGCCAATGTATTAAATACAAATCCAAATAGTCGGTATTCAGATTTCTTAAACTTCGTTCAAATTCTTCTCTAATTGTTCCTTTTCTTTGGGCACTATTTGATACCTTTGACATCAAGACTACATCCTCGCGATTAACAGAATCTTTCCATGCAGTCCCCAAAATTTTTTCATTATATCCATATGCCCCTGATGTATCAAACAATTGACACATTCCTGAAGTCATTGCATAGCAATATATTTCATATTGCTTTTTTGCCAAATCAGAATGTGCACTTTCTTCCCCCCAAATACCATTTGCCCCTAAACCCAGTAAAGGTATCTTCACTCCGTTACTCAATGTAATTCTATTCATATGCTCTCCATATAATTTTATATACGATAACTTATTTTTCAAAAATGTCTTGGTTTCCAAACAATCCATTAATACTGATCAAAAATAACATCTTCTAATGAAATAATCGGACACTTTAAATATTCCTGTAATGATTTTTGAATTTCCCAAAATGCAAATGTAGCAGTGACAACTACGACATCAATGTTCTCAACCGGCTCTCCGGGTTTCTTTAACTCTACATTCACTTCTTCGCAAGGAATTCCTTTATCAATTGCACATACCACCTCAATATCAGATAATTCTAATTCCTTTAGCAAACGTACTCCAAGTTCACCCATTCCATAAATTGCAACCCTCTGATAATCATGAGTATGAAAATACGAAGCAATCGTTTTTCCTTCCTGCTTGATTGCCAACCATTCTAATAAAATATTATAATAACTTTGGAACTTATGTGGTTTTTTACGCATATATTCTATGCCCAAAAGACAACCTCCCGCACAACCTACTATAGCTGAAAGAACTGCAATCATTCCTTTTTTCATATCATTTGCCTCCTATCTCTTCATTGACAGTCTAGTTGTTGTTTTAACCACATCAAAGATTTTCTTCTAGCTTTCTTCCAATTTTTCTTCACTCTATTCCAATGAATCTCGCCACAGGATTCTATATCAGCAATGGATTCAACCTTTCGTCCCTCTAGTTCCAACATGGATAATAATCCACTAATCCGGTCGGGGTTCGAATATGGATAATGTCCTTTTCTTGGATGCCACTCCACTATTGGCACTTTCCTGCTTACAATATAAAATTCCTTTTGATATACTACAGAGAATATCACCCCATGAAAAGAATCTGTTAATACTGCGGTTGCATTTCCAATGAGATTCAGCCATTCCACCGGTCCGGCATGTTCAACATTGTTATAATCCCTATTGGCTTCTACTATAGAAGAATGTATCATTATCACCTGATTTACCTGATATTTTTTCTTCATATATTCTATATATTCCTGATAATTCCTGTATTCGCCTAGAAAATAGCAAAATATGTATGGTTTCTTATGCATAATCGACTGATGTTTGAAACTATTCCAAATTTTAGGGGAAAGCAGTAGAGTTGGGTCTATATTCGTTGTTACCGGAACGTCGCAGTATTTTGATACGATATCCCTACCACTTCTTTCCCTCATAGAAATGCTTTGGAATTGATTCCACCATGGCTCCATCCTTTCAAATCCATACGCATACTTTTCTTCATCTATGACTCCCAATGTGCTACAAGCATAACCGATTTTAGGAATCTTTGTATCAATCCCCAGTAGCAAAAGTTCCGAATATGCCAGCGGATTCCAGATTTGATCGCTACCACATATCAAACAATCGTATGCCTCATATTGAACCAACCTCTTAAGCTCTTCTGCATTATTACAGGGTTTTGTCACATGCATATGGGTATGAATAAACGCCTCAAAAGACAATTTCTTCCATAATGACGCTTTCGGATCCTGCAACTGATGTGTAATGAATGTTTTCCACGTATTATCATCTCTTATATCAGAATGAAAGGTCAAAGTTTCTGCATCAACTCCAAGCATATGTAGTGCCTTCTGCATTGCATACGCCTGCAATGTCTGACCATAATTATATCCTTTATCATACCAGGTAACAATCAGCACCTTTTTCCTTTTTCTACCCACTTGCTTTTCTACATCCGCCATACTCAACTTTCCCTTTCCAACAGATAATTTCGCCACATATCTTTTATCCTTTTGTTACCAATATCGTCCCGCTTCTACACTTTTATAGCTTTTCGGTGTTTCTGAAGATTTCGGCGAAGTCCAATGTTCATTATATACACCTAAATCGTTCCACGCGTTTCCTTTTATTCCAAATAACAACTGTAACATACCACCTATATGCAAAGCCTTTTTCCCCAATTGTTTACAATACGCTCCCAGTGGAAGCCCATATGCTCCCGCACCAATTAAAGCTATATCAAATTCTAATGTATCAATTTGCTTTTCCATATAATGCAAAGCATCAAACCATGTTTCATATGGTGGTTGTTCATCAGCAAGGCTTTGTACAGATTTCAGTGTAAGTAATTGAAATTCAGGCAAAAGCATCTGATTATTATGTAATTTTTTTCTTTTCTTATAATTCTCTAAAATGGAATCTTCGAAAGGATGTATTACAAGTATTCTTTTCCCTTCTAGTGCTCTTGTCCATGGATTTTCAATATCGTAAGGAAACGCTGTATCATCATATTTAGTCAATTCCGCCTGTGGTGAAAACCTTTCATACAACATATTTTCAAACCTAGATAACCACATACTCCAAATACAATCCATATTCTGAAGTCCTTCTGTATATAGCTTTACCATTTGATCCAAATAAGCATCCTCTGTTGGAAAAAAACCTGCTCCTTGCTTCATAACTAGTTTTAAGTTATTATGATATGACTGTATACCTCCGGAAGCTCGATTTAACACATAATAATATTCCGTCATACATTCCAATTCATTGGAACCTAATCGTCCAATAAAAAAAGGAGAATCATCCAACAATCTTTGATATAAATATTCATTTGCTTCATTCTTAACCAAAAAAGGTTTAAAAAATTCCGTATCTGGTATTACATCTTTTTTTGCACCTTGCAACATTACATCAAATTCTATACCAGACATACCAGCAAGCTGTGCACTTATTTCATCATCATATGCACTGGTAATTAATACCAAAGCATTTGAAAACCGTATTATATCTGCCGGAGAATAAATTGGATACCCTTCTAAAATTTTCCCATGTTTTCGAATATCGTTATCTAAAAATCCAATCATGTTGGCATGGTACTTTTTTACTTCATCTATGCTCCGTACACCTAAGGCACTGGCACCAAACAATAAAACATCTCGATTATTTAAGTCCTCCATTTTTCTATTTTTTAATTTAACATACATGATTTCCCTCCAACAATCCACTAATTCTAATTATAACATTGCCTTTACTAATTTCACCATTCTTGGAGAAGATATTTCTTCTGGCATATCAAACATCTGATTTCGAATACGCTTTCGTTCTATTATATATTTCTCACTATTATTCTCAGGCCGAATACATGCATGATAAATAGCTTCTATCAATCCTTCCATAGTCTCTACTTTTTCACCGGGAGTCATTTTTTCATATTCCCAATATAATTCCCGAGATGACTTTTCATAGTCTTCTCTATCATAATCAAAGAAGATAATCGGTTTATCCACTAACAGAAAATCAAAATAAATGGAAGAATAATCTGTAACCAATACATCTGATAATTTCAGTACAACATATGGGTCAGAATCCGAGTCTAGCATCAGTATATTCTCGTACTGTATCGCTGCGAACTCTTCTTTATGTTTTGAGAATGGATGTTGCTTGATACAGAATAAAATATGCTCTTTCGACAGATTTACCGCAAATTTTTCCAAATCCATTATTTCAAAAAATTGCCCCTGACTATCTCGATAAGTCGGCATATAATAAACCACTTTTCCGTCTTTGTATTTATTTAAGAATTCCCGTACCGAATCAAGTTCTTTCTGTTCATTAGGTAGCAATACATTTTTTATCTCATCGGAAATCAAATAGTCGTTACGCGGATATCCACACACGAATACATTATTAGGATTGCGAAATGCAGATTCGAATAGTGGTTTTAAGAACTCAGAGGTTGCCAATATATGATCCGTAGACTTTTCACTGGAAATATTTCTTGGCATACATTTCCACTTCTCCCAAAGGTTTTGGGGATGCCGGAACTTATCCATACTATTGTCTGCCTGAATCTTTTTCAAAGGAATTCCATGCCACATATCTACTTTTACAGCACCGCCACTTTGAGCAAAATTAATATCCTTTGAGTAGTGATCATACAGATACACTTTGCCAATCAAAGCATACCAAATGCCTTTCAAAGAATGATAATAATATGCTTCATAACCCGCTTCTGATAAGTGCTTGACAATTTCCTTATCATGACTCATCCATATTGGTCGAATATCTAATTCATCTTTATGCTGAGAGCAATATAAAAATAAATATCTAGGATTATCAGAAAAGCGCTTTCCTAAGGTACTGCCAAATAACCAAATTTTTTTATTTCTTGGTGACAAATATGACAACCAGTAAATTGGCAATACCAATAACTGGCTCCAATATTTTACCCATTCTGCTAATTTCTTCATGTCCTGCCTCCTTGGAATTTATGATTGCGGTCAGCCCAAATTCCAGAATCATTCATCCATCTAGGGTATCTGTTAGCAGAATTGCAAAATCAATTCTGCCACTTCACGAATCACACCTTCTCCGCCTTTAGCACAAGTAACATAATCCACTTGTTCACATATATATTGCAGTGCATTTGCAGGACAACAACTAAAGCCCACTCTTTTTAACACTTCTAAATCATTACAGTCATCACCGATATAAGCAATATTCTCCCATACAATTCCAAGTTCTTTACATATATTCTCTACCACTTGAACTTTATCGGAGCAGCCTTGCTTTAAAATGTCTACTTTTAATTTCTCTGCTCTCCGACGATTCAATTCTCGTTCCTCACCTGTGACAATACCCGTTTTAATTCCATGCTCTCGAAGCATCTGAAATCCCATGCCATCCTTGGTGTTGAATTTTTTCATTTCATCACCAAATTCTGAATAATACATCCCTCCGTCTGTCAGGCATCCATCACAATCTGTCAAAAGCAGCTTTATCTTTGATAAATCCTGTGTCGCAAACATACCTTTTTTCTTCATTAATGTTTCTATAATCAACCAATCATTTGGCTCATCAATTTCCAGAAACGTATCTTCACTCATTTCTACTGCCTTGATATTTCCTGAAACGCGATTTTGACTTTTAAGTAAATCCTCTTTCGATGTAATATAAAACGCTCCATTTTCTACTAGATAGCCTTCAAATTCCTGTCGCCTTGGTCTATGAAACACATCGTAATTAGAGGCATATGCATTACCATTCTTATCTCTTTTCCAAATGAATCTTTTTTGTGGAACCACTGACAATACGCTGTCTGTGCCCAGTTCCGAAAACATCTCAAATCCGCGATTTAAATCTTCCCCTGATAACAGTGGAGATGTTGCCTGAATTAATGCAACTGCATCAAAATCATACAGTTCTGCAAATTCTAACATAGCAAACTCCGTAGATGCCATATCAGATGCCGATTCTGCAGAACGCCCTATTACCTGTACCTTAGCGAATAAATCAGCTTCCTTTCCCTTTTGAAAATTTTCCACAGTTTTTCGGATTTCTTCACTATCTGTAGCCACATATACTACATCAAGATATTTACATTCACATGCAGCTCGAACCACCCAATAAACTAAAGGTTTTCCATTCAATTTTTTTATATTTTTTAACGGAATTGATTTACTACCGCCACGTACCGGAATAAATGCCACGTTCATGTCTTTTTCCTCTCTGATATGTTTTATCAATGTCCTCTTAACTTCTTCCTAATCGGAACTTCACTCTCATATATCCGTTTTTCTGGACTTCCCATAGCAGCAACTGCACTTATAATTCGTTTTTGTAACATATCCATTGCATGTATTTCCAAACTGGCCTTTTGATCTGTTCCCCACATATTATGAGACAATGTAACATGACGTTCAATTACTTTTGCACCCAAGGCCGCTGCCACAACACTTGGTTCAAGATTCATCTCATGTCCACTATATCCAACTAAACAATCATATCGTTCTTCTAAAGTTTTCATAACTCGTAGGTTGACTTCATCCTCATTAGCCGGATAACTGGAATTTGTATGAAGAAGAATATAATCACCATTACCATACTTTTCTAACAGTTCTACTGTTGTATCAATTTCCTCTATTGTACTCATACCCGTTGATACAATTAATGGCTTTCCCGATTTACATGCTTCAATTAAAATTTCCTTATTATCGTTGGTTGCAGATGCAATCTTAATAAACGGAATGTCATATTGTAACAAGAATTCTAAGCTTGGCATATCCCAAGGAGAGGCACTCCAGGCAATAGGCTTTTCTTTACAATACTTATCAATATAATCATATTCTTCCTTTTCAAACTCAATATGCTTTTTGTAATCAAGATATGTCATTCTTCCCCAAGGAGTATCTCTCATAACACCCTTTTGATCTTCCGGAACGGCAATATCCGGACATCGTTTTTGAAATTTCACTGCATCCCAGTCCGTTACGTTAGCAGCATCAATCAACTTTTTTGCAATCTGAATATCTCCATTATGATTAATTCCAATCTCAGCAATTAAATATGGAGTTGAATTTGCATTAATAATCTTGTTTCCTAATTTAATTTCCTTATTTGCCATAATACCATTCTCCTTTCGTATCTCCCATAATTAGCAATACACGTTTAACCTGCTTT
>CAMEWU010000031.1 GCA_945946715.1 uncultured Clostridium sp.
CAGATTACCATCGAGGATATGCAAGGATTTATGGGGTTGCCTATGGATGAGATTGGCAGGCGATGCTTCCGGAATCAGGGGTTATCAGAATCACGGATTCAGGAAATCATGAAGACCTGTGAACAGGAAGAAAACGATTATATCAGACGGCATGGCGGAGTATTATTTCCTAATTTAGAAGAAGTGCTGCAGGATTTATCAAAGGATTATGTTCTGGCAATTGTCAGCAATTGTCAGATAGGGTATATTGAAGCCTTTTTAGAATATCATAAGTTGGGAAAGTATTTTGCGGATTTTGAAAGCTTTGGTGCTACCGGATTGCAAAAAGGGGATAATATCCGACTGGTATGTGACCGTAATCAATTAGAGCAGGCAGTTTATCTGGGAGATATTCAGGGAGATTATGATTCCGCCTGTAAGGCGGGAATACCGTTTATACTGGCAGGCTATGGTTTTGGTTCAGTTGATGCGGAAGTGCCGGTGATTCAAAGCCTGTTGGAACTTCGAAAAACAGTGGAAGAAATGTTCCGGTATAACAAATAGATACAGAAACGTGTGGAAAGTATTTTGACACAGGAACATATACGTTGAAGTTTGTTGGAATAGGAGAAAAATGATAATTTACGAACATGAAGCACAATATTATGAGACAGACCAGATGGGAATTATCCATCACTCCAACTATATTCGCTGGTTTGAGTCTGCCAGAATCCAGTATTTAAAAGAAATTGGCATCGACTATGGGAAATGCGAAGAAATGGGATTTATGAGTCCGGTTATGGAGGTAACCTGTACATATAAGTCTATGGTGAAGTTTGGAGATACGGTTCAAATCTATACAAGATTTGAAGAGTACTCAGGTGTAAAGTTTTATGTTTCCTATGAGGTAAGAGATAAGGAAACAGGAGAATTGAGGACGGTTGGAAGAAGCAAACATTGCTTTACAGATAAGAATGGAAGGCCGATTTCCTTAAAACGGTCTTTCCCGGAGATTCATGAGAAGTTCATGGAAATTTCTACACTTGACAAATAAATTCCCATATTGTAAGGTGTAACTGGTTGTAATTTCAATACTTGCTTTATAGTGTTGGAGACATTGAAATGAATAAAAACCATAAAAAGGCAAAGATGGAGACAGTAGCTTTTCTTTGAATATCCCAGAGAGCCGGAGCAGGTGGAAACCGGTATTAGTAGAAGATTCGTGAAAATCACTCCGGAGCCGCAGACCGAAGAAGAGCAATTTTCGTAGACTCTGCCGTAATTCCTGCGTTAAGGGGAGCGTGAGTAAATGAATGGAACCTTATAGGAGATGTGTGAGAACGCATATACAGAATTATTAGAGGATATATTCAGAGCTTGTAAGAAATTAGGTGGTATAGCGAACACAGGAACCTTCGTCCTAATGGATGTTGGTTCCTTTACTTTTATAAGCAATGTGACGAGCGGTCATCGAAAAACATTAAATTGGAAAGGAAGAGACAAATGTACGAAAAGGTATCCACGAATCTGAATTTTGTAGAACGGGAAGCAAAGGTTGAGCAGTTCTGGAAAGACAACAAGATTTTTGAAAAAAGTATTGAGGAGAAGGAAGGCTGTCCGGTATATACCTTCTATGACGGACCGCCAACTGCTAATGGAAAACCACATATTGGTCATGTATTGACCCGTGTTATTAAGGATATGATCCCTCGTTACCAGACTATGAAGGGGCATAAGATTATTCGTAAGGCAGGTTGGGATACGCACGGTCTGCCGGTTGAATTAGAGATTGAAAAGGAACTGGGTATTGATGGTAAGGAACAGATTGAAGCATACGGTCTGGACCCATTTATCCGGAAATGTAAGGAGTCTGTGTGGCAGTATAAGGGAATGTGGGAAGAATTCTCTAGTAAGGTTGGTTTTTGGGCTGACATGGATGACCCATATGTAACTTATCATAATACATTTATCGAGTCTGAGTGGTGGGCTCTTAAGAAAATCTGGGATGATGGCTTGCTGTACAAGGGATTCAAGATTGTTCCATACTGTCCGCGTTGCGGTACACCTCTTTCTTCTCATGAGGTTGCACAGGGATATAAGACGGTTAAAGAACGTTCAGCAGTGGTACGTTTTAAATGTGTAGGTGAGGATGCATATTTCCTGGCATGGACAACGACTCCATGGACACTTCCATCCAACGTAGCCCTTTGTGTCAATCCGGATGAGGAATACTGCAAGGTAAAGGCTGCAGATGGCATGGTTTATTATATGGCAAAGGCACTTCTTGACAACGTTCTTGGTAAAATTGAACGGGAAGAAGGTGTACCTGCTTATGAGATATTAGAGACTTATAAGGGTATTGATTTAGAAAGAAAGGAATATGAGCCATTATTTGAATGCACGAAGAATTATGTGGCTAAGCTTCCACAGAAAGGACATTACATTACATGCGATTCCTATGTAACGATGTCCGATGGTACCGGTATTGTTCATATTGCACCTGCATTTGGTGAAGATGATGCCAATGTGGGACGTAAGTATGAATTGCCATTTGTACAGTTCGTAAACGGTAAGGGTGAAATGACAGAAGAGACACCATATGCAGGTATGTGGGTAAAGGATGCAGATAAAGAAGTTCTTGTAGATCTTGAGAAAGCAGGCTTACTTTTTGATGCACCTAAGTTTGAACATGAGTACCCACACTGCTGGAGATGTGACAAGCCTCTAATTTATTATGCAAGAGATACCTGGTTCATCAAGATGTCTGCTGTAAAAGATCGTTTGGTGAAGAATAATAATACGGTAAACTGGATTCCGGAAGGTATTGGTAAGGGTCGTTTTGGATCATGGCTTGAAAATGTACAGGATTGGGGACTTTCCCGTAACAGATACTGGGGGACTCCGCTTAATATCTGGCAGTGTTCCTGTGGCAAGCAGCATGCCATTGGTTCCATTGAAGAATTAAAGAGCATGAGTAGGAATTGCCCGGATGATATCGAACTTCATCGCCCATATATTGATGAGGTAACAGTTATTTGTCCGGATTGTGGCGGCGAAATGAAGAGAGTACCGGAGGTTATTGACTGCTGGTTCGATTCCGGTGCTATGCCATTCGCTCAGTGGCATTATCCATTTGAGAATCAGGACATCTTTGAAGAGAACTTCCCGGCTGATTTCATCAGTGAGGCTGTTGACCAGACCCGTGGCTGGTTCTATTCCCTGATGGCTATTTCGACCTTATTGTTTGATAAGGCTCCATATAAGAATGTGATTGTACTTGGTCATGTTCTTGACAAAGATGGTAATAAGATGAGTAAGTCTAAGGGTAATGCAGTGGACCCAATGGAAGCCTTGAATAAGTTTGGTGCAGATGCCATTCGTTGGTACTTCTACAGTAATTCTGCTCCTTGGCTTCCAAACCGTTTCCATGAAGATGCGGTTGTGGAAGGACAGCGTAAGTTTATGGGTACATTATGGAACACATATGCATTCTATGTGCTCTATGCAGAGATTGACCAGTTTGATCCTACAAAACACACATTGGAGTATGACAAGCTATCAGTAATGGATAAATGGTTATTATCTAAGTTGCATTCTGCAATTAAGACTGTAGATGAGTCACTTGGTGCATATAAGATTCCGGAAGCTACAAGAGCATTATCAGACTTTGTAGATGATATGAGTAACTGGTATGTGAGACGTTGTCGTGATCGGTTCTGGGCAAAGGGCATGGAGCAGGATAAGATTAATGCTTACATGACTTTATATACTGCATTAGTTGAAATTTGTAAGGCGTCTGCTCCGATGATTCCGTTCCTGACCGAGGATATTTATCAGAATCTGGTTCGGGGATTGGATAAGTCTGCACCGGAGAGCATTCATTTGTGCGACTTCCCGGTTGCAAATGAGGAATATATTGACAAAGACCTGGAGGCTGATATGGATGAAGTGCTTCATGTAGTTGTTCTTGGACGGGCAGCTCGTAATGCGGCAAATATTAAGAATCGTCAGCCAATTGGGACTATGTATATTAAGGCAGAAAAGCCTCTTTCAGAGTTCTTTGTAGAGATTATTAAGGATGAGTTGAATGTGAAGGATGCTCAGTTTAAGGAGGATGTATCTGCATTTACTTCCTATAGCTTTAAACCACAACTTCGTACGGTAGGACCGAAGTATGGTAAACAATTGGGTGGTATTAAGAAGTATTTGTCAGAGGTAGATGGCAATCAGGCAATGGCAGAGTTGAAGGAAAAAGGAGCTGTTACATTTGATGTGGATGGTGTGACTGTTTCTTTGGCAGAAGAAGACTTGCTGATTGATATGGCACAGATGGAAGGTTATGTATCCCAGCAGGATAATAAGGTGACAGTTGTATTGGATACGAATTTAACACCAGAGCTGGTAGAAGAAGGTTTTGTACGTGAAATCGTATCTAAGATTCAGACCATGCGGAAAGAAGCAGATTTCCAGGTGACAGATAAGATTGCTATTTATGTTGACCAGAATGATGTCATTGCAGAAATTGTGAGAAAAAAAGCTGATTCTATCCAACAGGATACATTGGCGAATGAGATTTTCTTCGGAGAAATGAAGGGCTTTACGAAGGAATGGAACATTAATGGAGAAAAGGTTGTTTTAGGTGTAGTGCAGGTAAATGCAATGCAATAAGGAGTAACCATTGTGTGTAAGGAACAAAAGAAAGAGCTGGAACAAGAGAATCAACCGAATAAAAAGAGCATTCAGGAGCTGATAAATACGTGCCCTATTCCGATTATTGCAGTGACAGCAGTGATAATCAATTTCATTAATGAAATGCTGACCCGGCGATCGGTAGGAGATACATTTGAATTTGTCTGGCAGCATCCGTTAATGTTCTTTGTGAATGTACTAATGGTATTTGCTACATTGACTATTCCGTTACTGTTCCGCAGACGGATGACAGGAGTGCTGTTAATTAGTCTTGTATGGCTGATATTAGGAATTCTGAATTACATTGTTTTAAGCTATCGGGTGACGCCATTTTCAGCAGTGGATATTAAATTGTTTAAATCTGTGGCGTCAATTGTAAAGCAGTATTTAAATGGTGTTGAAATTACACTAATTATAATTGCGATTCTGGCTTTGCTGGCAGGAGCGGTGGTTATGTGGTTTCGGGTACCTAAAATCGAAGGGAAATTCAGGCGCTGGCCATACTTATTACTGGCGCTGGCATCCTTTGGCAGTGCTTATGGTATAAATCAATTGGGAATTCATACAGGAAAAATTCCTACCGATTTGGGTAATATCTCATTTATGTATGATTACTGTGGATATAATTATTGTTTTGTCAGCAGTGTATTTGATGTAGGGATTCAAAAACCAAGGGATTATTCCCAAGAGACGATGGAAGCCATAAGGGGTGAGCTGGACGGGACCAGAAGTGGTATGATTACCACCCGGCCCAATATTATTATCGTTCAGCTGGAATCCTTTTATGATGTAAATAATATGAAGAATTATCAGTTTTCAGAAAATCCATTGCCTAACATGACTGCTCTTGCAGAAGGTTATACCAGTGGGTATATGACGGTACCTTCCGTCGGAGCAGGTACAGCTAATACGGAATTTGAGACCATTTCCGGTATGAGCCTGGATTATTTCGGATTCTGCGAGTATCCATATAAGACAATTTTGAAACGTACGACCTGTGAATCAATCTGTTATGATTTAGTAGAGCTTGGTTATACCAGTACTGCGATACACAATAACCGGGGAAATTTCTATAGCCGGAATAGTGTATTCAAGAAATTAGGATTTCAGAATTTTGATTCAGTGGAATATATGAACGATCTGGAATATAACCAGTTGGGATGGGCAGACGATTCAGTGCTGACAGAAGAAATTCTAAAAACCATACAGTCTACAGATTCGCCGGATTTTATTTATACCATTACGGTGGCATCTCATGGTGCTTATCCGGCAGAAGGAATGGAAGATACACCAAGGATTACACTGGAAGGCGAACCGGATGAGGAACGTGCTAATAAGTTTACTTATTATGCAAATGAAATTTACAATACCGATGAATTCGTAGGTGAATTGGTGGCTGCACTTTCTGAATGTGATGAACGATGTATTGTATTGTTTTTTGGTGATCATTTACCTACACTGGATATTACAGATGATGAACTGAAGAATCAAACCACTTTTCAGACATCCTATGTCATGTGGGACAATTTTGGATTAGAGGAAGAAGATTGTGATTTGTCAACCTTTCAAACCACTGCTTATATATTAAGCCGTCTGGGATATAATAATGGATTGTTGACAAAATTTCATCAACAGTGTAAAGATGATCCGGATTATGATAAAAAACTGGAATTATTGGAATACGACATGCTGTATGGAAAACGGTATGTATATAATCAGGTGAATCCATTTGATGCTACAGAACTGAACATGGGTGTGGAGCCAATTACCATTTCTCATGTATATGAACGGTATGGTAATCTGTATGTTATGGGCGAGAATTTTACCGATGCCAGTTATGTATATGTAAATGGAGATAAAAAGGATACAGAACTGGAGCAGGGACGGTATCTGGTTGTAAAAGATATTGATTTGGAAGATGGAGACCGTATCCGGGTACGGCAACTGGCAGCAGGAAAGACAAAACTAAGTAAAACCGAAGAATATATTTATCGGGAAAGTCCGATGATAGAGACAGATGACATGCCGGAGAGTGAGGAATCTTCAAAGTAACAGTCATGTAAGAATCCTGTAAGAAACAAGGATTGGGTATTGTAGATTTTTCCTATTTCTGATAAAATGGAATGTGTTTTTGATATGATTGAAAGATCAATATGCTAAGGAGGCAATAAGGGGAATGAAGAAAAAAAGCGATTTCGACAAAGAAGGATTTAAGAAAGAAGTCATTAATAACGTAAAGACGCTTTATCGGAAGACTATCGATGAAGCAACACAGCAGCAGGTATTTCAGGCTGTTGCATATGCAGTAAAAGATGATATCATTGACCGCTGGATTGCAACTCATAAGGAATATGAAAAGAAGAATGTGAAGACAGTTTACTATTTGTCTATGGAATTCCTGATGGGTAGAGCCTTGGGTAACAATCTGATTAATTTAACATACTATGATGAAATCAAAGAAGCATTAGAGGAATTAGGCTTTGATATCAATGTGATTGAAGATCAGGAGCCGGATGCGGCACTTGGTAATGGTGGTCTTGGTCGTTTGGCAGCTTGTTTCTTGGATTCACTTGCAACCTTAGGATATCCGGCATATGGATGCGGTATTCGTTATCGCTACGGTATGTTCAAACAGGCAATCGAGGATGGTTATCAGGTAGAAAAACCGGATGACTGGTTGAGAGATGGAAATCCATTTGAGGTTCGGCGTGCAGAATATGCATGTGAAGTAAAGTTTGGCGGTTATGTTCGTGTTGAGAACCGGAATGGACGGAATTACTTTGTACAGGAAGGGTATCAGGCAATTCGTGCAGTGCCATATGATTTGCCGGTTATCGGATATGGTAACAACGTAGTAAATACATTGAGAATCTGGGATGCAGAAGCGATTCAGGACTTTAATCTGGATTCTTTTGATAAAGGTGAATACCAGAAAGCAGTTGAGCAACAGAACCTGGCCAGAACAATTGTTGAGGTATTATATCCAAATGACAATCATTATGCAGGTAAGGAATTGCGTCTGAAGCAGCAGTATTTCTTCATTTCTGCTTCTATTCAGACAGCAATTAAGAAGTTTAAGGAAAATAACAGTGATTTACACGATATTCCAAAGAAATTAGTATTCCAGTTAAATGATACACATCCAACCGTAACGGTTGCAGAATTAATGAGAATCTTAATGGATGAGGAAGGTCTGGAATGGGATGAAGCATGGGAAATTACAACACATACCTGTGCATATACCAATCATACCATTATGGCAGAAGCATTAGAGAAATGGCCTATTGAACTGTTCTCAAGACTGCTTCCTCGTGTATATCAGATTATTGAAGAAATTAACAGACGTTATGTGGCTGAGATTCAGGCCAAGTATCCGGGTGACCAGTCTAAGGTTAAGAACATGGCAATTCTTTACGATGGACAGGTTAAGATGGCGCACCTGGCAATTGCCGGTTCCTTCTCCGTAAATGGTGTTGCACAGCTTCATACAGAAATTTTAAAGAAGAGAGAATTAAAAGACTTCTACGAGATGCGTCCGGAACAGTTCAACAACAAGACCAATGGTATTACCCAGAGAAGATTCTTATTACATGGTAATCCGTTGTTGGCAGATTGGGTAACGGATAAGATTGGTGATGAGTGGATTACTGATTTAAGTCAGATTAGCAAGTTAAAGGTATATGTGGATGATCCGAAGTGTCAACAGGAATTCATGAACATTAAGTACCAGAATAAGATTCGTCTGGCAAACTATATTAAGGAACACAATGGTGTAGATGTAGACCCACGTTCTATCTTCGATGTACAGGTTAAGCGTTTACATGAGTACAAGAGACAGTTGCTGAACATTTTACATGTTATGCACTTATATAATGAGTTGAAGGCAAATCCTGGCATGGATATGGTTCCAAGAACCTTTATCTTTGGCGCAAAGGCAGCAGCCGGCTATAAGCGTGCTAAGTTAACAATCAAGTTAATTAATGCAGTGGCAGATGTAATTAATAATGATGAATCCATCAAAGGTAAGATTAAGGTAGTCTTCATTGAGAATTATCGTGTATCCAATGCAGAGATTATCTTTGCAGCAGCAGATGTCAGCGAACAGATTTCGACTGCGTCCCGTGAAGCTTCCGGTACCGGTAACATGAAGTTCATGTTAAATGGTGCATTAACCTTAGGTACCATGGATGGTGCGAATGTGGAAATTGTAGAAGAAGTTGGCATGGAAAATGCATTTATCTTCGGTATGTCAGCAGATGAGGTTATGAAGTATGAGCGGGAAGGTGGATACCATCCAATGGATATCTACAATAACAATCAGGCTGTTCGAACCGTATTGACACAGTTGATTAATGGTTTCTATTCACCGGAAGACCCTGATTTGTTCCGTGAGTTATATGATTCCTTAACGAAGGAAGATGTATATTTCACATTGAAGGATTTCGATTCCTATGCAGAGGCTCACAAGAGAATCGATGTTGCATATCGGGATGAAGCAGCTTGGGCAAAATCAGCAATGTTGAATACAGCTTGTGCCGGCAAGTTCTCTTCTGACCGTACCATTCAGGAATATGTAGATGATATCTGGAAGTTAGAGAAGGTAACTATAAAGCTTCCAAAGAGCACAAAGTAATAAGTTTTATTTTAAGGTATCTATACCCTTTGGAGAATTGCGTATGCATTCTTCAAAGGGTATTTTTTGGTAATAACTGCCTTTGTTACTGAATAAGAATATTATTAGAAACAGGAGGCAGAGCATGAGAGAAAAACTGACAATGGTATTTGCCATAGGAATACTGGCAGTTATGATTCCATACTTTGGTACAATGGTTCTAACCGGAACCATAGGCGCAGCAGTCAGCTCGGTGGAAGAACTGGATACGGGTAAAACGGTTTCACTGGAGGTGGACGGGCAGTATCAGGTTATAGATGTTGAGGCATATTTGAAGGGAACACTGCCCACTGTATTAGAGGGTTCTGAAGATATTGAGGTCTGGAAAGCTCTGGCAGTGATAGAACGCACCAATATTTATAAAAGAATGGATGGAATGGGAAATATAGATGAAAAGGATCTGGAACTGGAATATATGGATGAAGAGGAGTTAAAAGAAGTATGGGGCGAACGGAAATATGATATATATAGTCATACAGTAGAGCAGGCAATTTTGGAAACAGCAGGGGAAACAATTGTATATGATGGGGAGTATATTGATGCTTTATATCATAAAGTCAGTGTTGGTACAACTGTAAGTGCAGAAGAACTGTTGGGAGAATCTGTTCCCTATTTAACAGCAGTGGTAAGTAGTCATGATGTGGAAGCGAAGGACTATATGAATCTTGTAACAGTATCAAAAGAATCTGTTCAGGAGCTTTCGGTGATGGAAAGTACAGAACATGGATATGTGCGAAAGATATTATATAATGGCGAAGAATTATCAGGCGAAGATGCACAGGAACTCTTTGATTTGCCATCGTTGAATTTTTATGTGGAAGACATGGGAAACGAGTATAGGATTGTTTGTCTGGGGAAAGGTCATGGTTTGGGAATGAGTCTGTATGGTGCAGGAACTTTGGCATCAGAAGGAAAAAACTATAAGGATATATTGCAAACGTATTATCCGGGAACACAGATTTTAGAGTTTGTTGCCGGGCAGGTAGAGGAATAAAGGAATTGTCAGAAAAACGATTGATTTTAAGGCTTTACTTCCCCCGCCAATATGGTGTATCATTGAACAGTACCATCTTTGTCATGGAAGAAGATGGAATAGGATATAGGTAATTTATGTAGAGGAATAGAATGAAATTACGTAAGAAAATAGGTCTGACATTGTTGGGACTGGTGACTATGACTATAAGTGGAATACTATTGCTTACACTTGTCAGCCGGTTCAACTATGGTATAGATAATAATTATAATGTAACAGAGTCAGGAAACTGCTCCAATGAGACTGCTATGGAACCGATGGAAGCAGTATCAGATGGAAGCAAACAAGCACAAGAGACTATTGTAAATGATGGTGCTTTGAGTACGGCAAAGGAGTTACTGGATCTAGAGGATTATTCAGAAGCTCCGGCTGACAATGGCTGTCCTTATTTTATTAAGGTGAATCGGGTGCAAAATGTTGTGACGGTATATGCCTTGGATGAGGATGGATACTATACAAAACCAATAAAAGCTATGTTATGTTCAGTAGGAAAGAATAATCGGACACCGGCGGGAACATTCCAAACCTCGGACAAGCATGAATGGTGTTCTTTGGTAGGCGGAGTATATGGGCAATATGCATATCGCATTGATGGACAAATCATGTTCCATTCTGTTCCTTATTTTTCGATGAATAAAGGGGATTTGGAAACGGAAGAATATAATAAGCTGGGAACGTCAGCTTCGTTGGGGTGTATACGATTGTCCGTTGCAGATGCAAAATGGATTTATGATAATTGTCCTTCCGGAACAATTGTGACGATTTATGATAGCGATTACGAAGGTCCTCTGGGAAAACCGACAGCTGAGAAAATTGAAGTGGGATCGGATTATGCAGGTTGGGATCCTACAGATCCGGATATGGATAATCCATGGAATCAGGGGATGCCTCGGATCCTGGGAGGAGGACTTCGTACCATTCAGAGAGGATATACTTTTCAGATGGCATGCGGAGTACTGGCACTGGATGGACAGGGAAATGACATAACATCTGAAATGACAGTTGTCGGAGATGTAAATGCTATGAAAGTAGGAGATTATCCGGTTACATACGAAGTGACAGATGCCTTGGGAAACAAAACAGCGGTATCCGGAGTGATACGGGTTGTTGATACCATTCCACCGGAGCTGGAGATTGACACAGAGGAAATAACATTAAATCGGGCACAATCATCGGAGATAAACTGTATAGCAAGTATTATTCGACATATTCAGGTAGTGGATGCCGGTGAGTATTTGAGCCCGGATTGCCTGACAGTGGATATCAGTCATTTGGAAGGACAATCAGAAGGAAGGTTTTCTGTTATAGTCTGGGCAGAAGATGAGTCCGGAAATCAAACAGATAAAAAGAAGATTTCTGTTAGCCTGGATCGGGAAGCTCCTGTGATTTTGGAACCGGAACAAAAGAGTTTTTTTGCTGATTCAACAGAAGAATTGGAACAAATGTTATCGGAAGCGATTGTTGTCCATGATAATTATAGTGGGGTAAAGGATGTCAGGATATCATGGGTACAGGAGACGGATGAAGTCTATTCTGTACTGGTAACAGCAAAAGACGGGTATGGAAACGTAGGAACTGTATTTTTTCAAGATTTTAATTTTTCTTATGGTAAAAATGAATAAATTCATTTCCTCTGGTAACAATAGTACCAGAGGTGATGAAAATGAAGAAATCCGTAACAGATTTTTTGAAGGCAAATGGATTCTACTTATCCTTTGGGGTTGGTGTGGTTGCGTTAGTTGTGGCATTAGCAGTTTATAACGTGAATACCAATAAAAAAGAACAACAGCAGAATCAGGAAATAAACCTGAATGAGCCAGTGGAACAGGAAATGGCAGATGCTGAGGAAATGGAAGACATTCAGGAAACAATTTTAGATGGTGATATGGATGTACCAATGGATATGTGGATGACAGAAAACAATACAGAAGAGATAGCAGATACTGCATTATCCGGTGAGGAGTCGGGTGAGGTAGCCGTAGAAGATGCGGAAACTGCGGGTGCAGAGCCGGTTATATCTAATGAAGCTAAGACGTATGAACCATTAGGAGGGCTTACTTTTACCGGTATGGAAGAAGTGTCTATGCCTGTTCTGGGCAATACAATTTTGCCTTACAGCATGGATACTACTGTTTATTTTCAAACCTTAGGAACCTATCGTTGCAATCCCGGAATGCTGTTGCAGGCACCGGCTGGAACGGAAGTGACTTCTATTTGGCATGGACAGGTAATTGGAATAGCCGATACGAAAGAATATGGAACGACAGTGACAGTTGATTTAGGAAGTGGTTATACAGCTGTTTATGGACAATTGCAGGAAGTTGGCGTTACTATTGGTGATGAAGTATGGAAAGATACTATTTTGGGAACCGTAGCAGAACCAACTGCTTATTATGAGAAAGAAGGCAGTCATTTGTTCTTTGCAATAGAGAAAGATGGACAACCGGTAAATCCAATGGAGATACTACAGGTGGAATAAGAAAAAAGCCAGTTGGAATAATCCGACTGGCTTTTCTCTTATGTCATAGATTGGCAACAGGCTTCACAGTGACCATAATATATAATATGGCATCCATCCACTCTTCCGTTAAAACTTTCGGGTGTATAGACAAAAGACGGAAGTTCTGACAAAGAAAAGTCTAGGACGCAGCCACACTTAGTACAAAAGAAGTGTGGATGTGGGGTAACGGTTGCGTCAAAATGATCTACCTTGCCATCACAGGAAATACGTAATATGATACCGTATTCAGCAAGCTGGGATAAATTACGATATACGGTACCCAAACTGATATTTGGCATAGTTTTTCGTAATTCAGTATATACCATATCAGCAGTTGGATGGTCGGTTCTGGTTTTCAAATATGCAAGGATAGCATCCCGTTGTTTGCTTCGTTTCATAGCTGTCTGCATAAGTACTCCTATTTAAAGTGATAATCATTCTTATTTATAAGATACCCTTTTTAAAGTTTTTTTGTCAAGTACTGGAATTAAGAAATATATGGTTTTTTAGGAATGAATTGACAAAAGTTGGACAAGCCTGTACTATTAATATGAAGGATAGGGTAGCAATATGGGGAATCATGATTTTATGGAAGAGATGTATCTGGCGGCTGTGCGACAGCTCAGAACCATCGTCTTTGAAATTAATTACATAACAGGGCAAAAGTATTGTTCGCCATTATTTATGGAGATCTTTGGAGTGGATACCATCCGGAATGATGACTTTACAGCAGATGAGGCAACGGCA
Organism: uncultured Clostridium sp.; assembly: GCA_945946715.1. Lineage (GTDB taxonomy): Bacteria > Bacillota > Clostridia > Lachnospirales > Lachnospiraceae > CAG-632. The sequence goes on from CAMEWU010000031.1 coordinate 13,621, forward strand.
AAGATTGTATATCAGGATGACATAGAGTTGTACCGTACGCTTTTTTTGAATCGACAGGGAGAACGGGTAGTCACTTGCCGATTTGTAACAAAGGATGGAACGATTAACTGGTATAAAGTTACATTGCAGTATGATCGGGATGAAGCAGGGGAATTGGTAAAAGTAATTGGCACCATGAAGGATGTCAGTGATGAAATTCGTTCTTCTGCGGCATTACGGTATCAGAGGGATTTTGATTCCTTGACAGGAGCTCCGAATTCTCAGAAATTTGACGAAGAAGTAACTCGAATTTTGGAATGGGATAATGGGCATAAACATGCATTAGTTGAATTTGATATTGAGAAGTTCAAATTAATTAATGATTTATTTGGTATGCGTGTTGGCGATTTGGTTTTGATTCATATCGCCGACTGTCTGAAAGAGCTGGTAACGGTTCCTAATATATACTGTCGTATGCATAGTGATGTCTTTTGTATCTGTATTACGTATGAAACAAAGGGTGACATCATAAGATTTATTGAAAAGCTAAAAAAGCGAATTGAAACAAATGAATTCAATTTCGAGGTAAAAACGTCCTATGGTGTTTATTTACCGGAAGAGAACCATATATTGGCAGTCAATCTGATGTGTGACCGGGCGGCATTGGCAAAGAAAAGAATCAAAGATAGTGCCATGCAGTTTTGTGCATTTTATGATGAAGAGTATCGGAATGAAATATTAAAGAATAATCAAATTGAAGCAGAGATGGAACTGGCATTAAAAGAGCATCAGTTTGTGATGTATCTCCAACCGAAGTTTAATCTGGAAAATGGGGAAATTGTCGGTGCCGAGGTGCTGGCAAGATGGAAACATCCGGAAAAGGGGATGATTCAGCCGAATGATTTTATTCCGTTATTTGAACGGAATGGATTTATTATGAAGCTGGATGAATATATGTGGGAGGAAGCCTGTAAGGCAATTCAAAGCTGGAAAAATGCAGGCAGAAAGCGGTTCCCGGTTTCTGTAAATGTATCCCGGTATCATATCTATAACCATAAAATAGAAAGCATATTAGAAAATCTGCTGACAAAATACGACTTGAATCCGGGAGATTTATCTTTGGAAATTACGGAAACAATGTTTTTTGATAATTCCAACGAATTGTACTTTTTATTAAATCGTCTTCAGGAAATGGGTTTCCGATTAGAGGTAGACGATTTTGGTTCCGGATATTCTTCGTTAAACATGTTACGAAATGTACCGGTAGATGTTATAAAGATTGATAAAGGTTTTTTGGATGATACACTGAATTCTGAAAAGGGAAAAATTGTAATTCGTCATACGATTGCCATGGCAAAAGAACTGCAACTGCAGATTATTGCTGAGGGCGTAGAAACCACAGAACATGTGAACTTTTTAAAAGGTTCTAACTGCGATGTGGCACAAGGATTTTTCTTTGCAAAGCCGATGCCTCTAGAGGAGTTTAATAAATTGAATTTTTAACATAGTTTTCCTCTGTTTCTGTTGACATCACTTTAGGGCTGTTGTATATTACTTGTGTGCTACGAAATGATATCGTAGAAATGTGTAAATCGTGTAAAAGGAGATAGAATTGTTATGTTTGAGAAAATGAGAGACATTATTTCTGAGCAATTAAATGTAGACATTAGCAATGTAGAATTAACTACCTCTTTCAAAGATGACCTGGATGCAGATTCTTTAGATTTATTCGAGTTGGTAATGGCAATAGAGGATGCATTCAATGTTGAAATTCCTGCAGATGATGTATCTGACTTAAATACCGTAGAAGATGTAATGGAATACTTAAAAAGT
>CAMEWU010000032.1 GCA_945946715.1 uncultured Clostridium sp.
AATCTGTTTTGGATAAGCTGTTAAAGCTTCGTAAGAAATATGCATATGGTATCCAGCATGATTACTTTGATGACCCAAATGTAATTGGATGGACGAGAGAAGGAGACGATGAACATAAGGATTCCGGATGTGCAGTTGTGATTTCAGATGGAACTGGCGGTACAAAGCGGATGTACATTGGAAAACAGTTTGCAGGTAAGCATTTTGTAGATGAGATGAAGAATGCAAAATACAACATTAAGATTGACGAGGAGGGCTTCGGAAACTTTTATGTCAATCGGGCAGCAGTAGCTGTATGGATTCAAAAGGAACCAAAGACCAAGAAGACGGAACAGAAGTAGACAATATGTGAAGAAATTCACAAAGAACATTGGAAGAGGTGAAGGAAATGGGAAAGACCATTCATACAGAAGCCGTAGAGTTATTGTTCGATGCGATTTCTACGTTGAAGACAAAAGAAGAGTATTATGCATTTTTTGAAGATGTATGTACAGTAAACGAAGTGCTTTCCATAGCTCAACGTATTGAGGTGGCAAAGAAGCTGGGAGAGGGAAAAACATATTTAGAGGTGACCAATGATACAGGTGCTTCAACTGCAACCATTAGTCGGGTGAATCGTATGCTGAATAATGGAACAAATGGATTGAAGATAGCTTTGGAACGATTAGAAGAAGAGTAAAATCAAGAGAACCGCTTATTCATAAAGAATAGCGGTTCTTATCTTTTGGATATTATTTCTTTTTTGATTCTTTCTCTTCTTTACCGGTAGAATCGGAATCTGGTGGAGAAAGTTCATCAATAATTTTCTCTACTAACTGAGTTTTTAAATAAATATCATAGCTTAATAGTGCAACAAAGGTAAAGTCTTGTAAATATTTCATGTTTTCATCCATTGGAGTATCCGGATGTTCTTCCTTCAATTTCTTGCACACAATATCATAGGATTCAAAGATTCCCTGCTTATCTAACTGATATTGGTCGTGAGCCAGTTCTACAACTGTATTATAAATACTGGTCAGATTTACGGAGTCTTTCTCAGAGGCATGAAAATAGGTTTCAATCATAGGATTCAGCAGTTTCTGAATATCACCAATGGAAAGAAAATTTTTCAGATAGTATGTGTAAATAAGTAAAATAATGTGATCTTTCGAATATTTTTTCTTTTCCGGTGGAGGTAACAAATGATTCTTGGTGTAGTTATTAATCATGGTCTTGGTAAGAATCTTGTCCTCCGGTACCCGCTTATTATTGCTCAGATGCTTATCCATAAAGGTAGTAACCTGGTCCATATATAATTCGATTGCAGGAATATCCGCAGGCTCAATGTAATCCATTTGAATAGCATTGCGAATTTCCTTTTTGATTTCTTCCAAAGAAGTTCCGGTCATGTTTCTCACCTTCTTAAAATACATAATAACCATATTATATAGTATTAAAAACTATAAGTAAAGGGGTTTTTACCGTGTAATGTGAATCTGATCAAAAATTTCCCGGGTAGTATCGGATTTGTTCATCGTATAGAGATGAATACCATCTACTTGTTCTTCAATCAGATGGTTGATTTGTCGAATTGCATAATCAATTCCGGCTTTCCGCATATCTTCCGGATTATCTGCATATTTAGCAAAAAGATTACTTAGTTCTGTTGGTATGGAAGAACCGGATAACTGGACGCTGGTTCCAATCTGCTTTGCAGAAGTAATTGGCATGATGCCCGCAGTAATTGGTGTTTGAATGCCATGAGCCCGTGCCTGTTCCCGAAATGCCAAGAATTTGGAATTATCAAAAAACATCTGGGTAATGAAAAAATTCACTCCGGTATCCGCTTTCAGTTTTAAGTAATTCAAATCCTCTTCTACAGAAGCAGATTCCGGATGCTTTTCCGGATAACAGGCAGCTGCAATACAGATATCAGAAGCTGCATCTCGGATAATTGGAATAATATCACTGGCATGGTGAAAACAACGTTTTTGAAAGTCTTCATCACTCATATCTTTTGGCTGGTCCCCACGAAGAGCCAGTATATTATGAACTCCTTTAGAATTTAATTCCTGTACCATTTGCCGTAAAAAGGTTTCGTTCATGGCAACGGATGTCAGATGAGCCAGTGCTTCTATTTCGCAGATATTCTGAATATATGCTGCAATGGTAGAGGTTTTCTTGCTTGTGCCGCCACCGGCTCCATAAGTTACACTAATAAAATCCGGATGGTAGCTCTGAATTTCATCCAGTGTTTTAAAAATGGTATACATATCATCATTTCGTTTTGGTGGAAAAACCTCACAAGATAATACAGTTTTTCCGGTTTGAAAAATATCTTTGATCATTGGTACTCCTTTAAGTTATATAGAATTGAGTTGTTATAAGTGTTTAGGAAGAACAGATTGCAAAAAGAAGGACACAGCCACATGCTGTGCCCTGATTCTTATAGTCTTACATCAATGTTCTGTCCCAGATTCGGTGTTACAGAGGATTCCATCATTTTTGTTAAAGCAGCACCTGTATCTTCTGCGGTATCCAGTGCCTTTGACATCATGGCGATTCCCCATTCTGTATTTACTTTATCCATAGACATTGCCATTGATAATGCCGGAATATCCATATGTCCACCTCCTAATTATGTTCATTTTATCAAAGAGATGAGGAAAATGCAATGGAAAATCAAAAAATTATGAATAATTATGAAAGAAAGAAACCAGTGCTTCTGCATCCGTATTTCTTAAATATACATAGTTGAATTCTCTGGAAATCTGCCATCCTTCTACTTTAAAAGGGAGAATGCCGGTGTAATCATTTCCTACTGATGAATATGCAAACATGATGCCGCAATTCATTTCAACTAAATGCGCCAGCAAATGAAAATCACTGATACAGATAGTTCGGGTAAAATCAGATACGGTATGGTTATAAGTTAGCAATTGGTGTTCCAAGATGCTTCGGGTTCCGGAACCCTCTTCCCGCAGCAAAAGGTTTTGGGACCAAAGGCTGTCCATTTGAATGGTTTTTCCTGCAAAGGGATGCATCTTACTGCAAAAGCCGGAAAAGGATTCTGTACGATAGAGCTGACTGCTATACTTCTTTCGGTCAAAAGAACCTTCAACAATAGCGAAATCGATGGTTCCCTGATCAAGCAATTGGAGAATATTAGAGGTGTTGTCAATCATAATTGAAATTTGGTTATCTTTATCCTGTAAATAATTGGCTATCTGTTGCCGGATGACATATTTGCCAATGGTTTTTGTGACTCCGATTTTTAAGTTATATCCCGTAGGTGCTTTTAGTGCTTCCAGCAGTTTTGTTTCTTGATAATTCATGGAATTTACATACTGTTGCAGGAGTTGGGCTTCTGCTGTCATGTGTAGCTTTCGGTGTTCATATAAGAACAGACGGCATCCATAATATTGTTCAAGATATTGAATGTGTTGCGTAACTGCCGGCTGGGTTATGTGCAGTAACTCTGCTGTAGTGCCATAGTTCATGGTTTTGCATAGAGTGAGAAATGTGTGTATTCTATAATCTAACATATGTGCTCCTTTATAATAAAAAATTATTAAAATATAATGAATAATAATTATATATTATCATTTTGCTGTGCTATAATGCAACAGAAATCAGTAAAAGCAAAGAAAGAAGGTAATGAAAATGAATAAAATAAAAAGTTGGTGTCAGGTTCTGCCTGGCTTTTTTATGGCAGTTGTGATAGCGATAATTGCGAAATGTCTGGAGTCACTTTTGCCTATACATCTGATTGGTGCATCTGTAATTGCTCTTTTCATTGGAATGATACTGAATATGTTTTGGAAACCAACAGCTGTGATTGCAAAAGGATTAAAATTCACATCAAAAAAAGTTTTGAAATTTGCGATTATTCTATTAGGGGCTTCACTTAGTATTGGAACGATTCTACAAGTAGGTTTGATGTCCTTAAACGTAATGTGTTTTACATTGTTAACTTGTTTTGGCGGTGGATATTTAGTAGGACGTGCACTGGGGCTGAACTGGAAACTGTCCAATCTGATTTCGGCAGGAACCGGAATCTGTGGCGGTTCTGCCATTGCGGCTATTGCACCTGTTATTGATGCCGAGGATCGGGATATTGCATATGCCATGTCTGCAACTTTTTTGTTTGATATGGCGATGATAGTTTTATTTCCGATTATGGGACAGGCTATGGGATTGTCCGATATGGCATATGGCTTGTGGGCAGGGACAGCGGTTAATGATACTTCCAGTGTTGTAGCAGCAGGCTATGCATTTTCAGAAGCAGCAGGAGACTTTGCAACGATGGTAAAATTAACCAGAACACTTTCTATTATTCCAACGGTTATCATTTTTGCATTAATCGAAGTTCATATTAAAAAGAAAGAAGCACAGAAGATGGGAACAGATAATGAGATTAAAACATCGGTTAATTTTACTTCTCTATTTCCATGGTTTATTGTCGGATTTCTGGCACTGGCAGTGATTAACAGTTTTGGTATTATTCCTTCTGTAGTTTCAACTGCTGCGAAAAGCATCAGTCAGTTTTTGATGGTAGCTGCATTGGCGGCAATCGGTTTGAATACCAGTTTTAAGGAAATGAGTAAATCCGGCATTCAGCCAATGATTCATGGTTTTATTATTTCGGCACTGGTTGTGATTGTTGCAATTGCTGTAGAGTATTTTATGGGAATTGTTTAAAAATAATGCGTAAATTATGTAACAGGGAAAGTCTGGAAATGGTACAAAAAGCGACAGGATGGGTTGACTTATGACAGTTAGCTTGTTATAATGTGTTCGTAGTTTTGTAATATGTTTGTAACAATTTGTAGTTCATTTTAGGAGGAACATACATAATGATACGCAAAATGATGAGAAATACAGTGATTTTAGCTGCCGGATTCATGATGGTGTTTGGATTGAGTTCTACTTCTCAGGCAGAAGAGTCTTACAAAGATACAGCAGTTGCAGGAATTGATGTTGCTATTGACCAATATGTGGCTGCATTGGGAAATTCAGAGACAGTTGCAGATGCAACGGAGATAGAAGCTGATGCACAAGAGCCGGTTGCAGAAGCTCCGACAGAACCGATTGTACCGGAATCTACTGCTCGATACCCACAGTTTGAAAATAAGCTGATGGCAAATGTTACGGATTATATGAATATCCGGTCAGAAGCAGATGAGAATTCAGAGGCAGTTGGTAAGCTTCCTCAAGGAGCAGTTGCAGAAGTATTAGAGCAAGGAGATACCTGGACGAAGATAGAGTCTGGTTCAGTTACCGGATATGTTAAAAATGAATTTGTAGTATTTGGAGATGATGCAGGTGATTATGCAGAAGCAAACTGTGATAAGATTGCAACGGTTACTACTACAACCTTAAAGGTACGGGAAGAAGCAACTGCAGACAGTACTTGTTTAACTATGATTCCGGAAGGAGAAACTTACGAAGTAGTTGATACTGCAGAGGGATGGACAAAACTTCTGATTTCAGATGAGTTTACCGGATATGTTTCGAATGAATTTATAACCATTGATTACGATTTGGGTACAGCGATTTCTAAGGAAGAGGAAGAAGCTGAGCTTGCAAGACAGGCAGCACAGGCTGCTGCAGCTCAGAGTGCTGCACAACAGAATAATACTGCTGCTACTGAGACAGCAACGACAGTACCGGAAGAAACCGGACCGGTAAGCGGAACTAGAGCAGATGTAGTAGCTTATGCATTACAATTCGTAGGTAATCCTTATGTTTATGGTGGTTCAAGTTTGACCAATGGCACAGATTGTTCTGGATTTACTATGCGGGTATTTGAGCATTTTGGATATTCTTTGTATCGTTCATCCAGAGATCAGATTAAGAATGGAACTAATATTGGAATTTATGAAGTGCAGCCAGGAGATTTGTTGTTCTATAATAATGGAGGAACAACGATTGGACATGTAGCTATTTATATTGGTGATGGAAAAATTGTACATGCCAGTACACCAAAGACCGGAATTATCGTATCCAATGCATATTATCAGACTCCATGTGGGGCAACTAGAATTTTACCATAGGGAATGGTTAGTTACATGGAACGGATGATAGTTACAATCAGATAAATCAAGTATGAATCAGGACAGGGAAATTTTCTGAAAGGAAAATTTCCTTGTTTTTTTGCCAAGCGAGTAGGAGTCGGCCTACTCGATTAAATAAGCCATATTGAGATGGTAAATCGTATAAAATGATGGAATTGTCAGATAAAGATATTTGCAACATCTTTAGAGCATTTTAGTCAAAATAGGGAATCTGCACAATCTTTTTCGTCAGCAAAAAAACTTTTTTATCGCTTTAACACGAATGAAATTGTGGAAAACTCAGTTTTCCACAAGTGATTTAGAGGTAAAAAGACTTGTAAACCAAGGTTATTCACAAAGTTATTCACGTTTTCCACAAAAAAAATGGAATGAGTGAAGGTTAATTAACAAAACAGATGTTTTGGAAAAAGTCATGAAAATGCACAATTATTATTAAAATGTCGAAAAAAGTAAAGTAGTACAAGTTAAAAAAAGAGTGTTAATTGTTAGAAAATTCTGAAAATATATGCAAATATTCAATGAAAATAATGTAAAAGTGATTGAAAAATAGTGGATTTATGGTATAATAAATCTGTGAGTAGCTTACATGGTAAATAATAAACGGTGAGAAGGGTTTTTATTTACCGTCGAAGGGACCACCTTCAATTATGACAGGTAAAGGAGTGGGCATTATGAACTACATAATCAGCGGAAAGAACATTGAAGTGACAGAAGGATTAAAGGCAGCAGTCTATGAAAAGCTTGATAAGCTGGACAAGTACTTTACAGATGAAACAGAAGTACAGGTTACTTTTTCAGTTGAAAAGGAAAGACAGAAGATAGAAGTTACGATTCCGGTAAAAGGCACTGTGATTCGTGCAGAACAGGTAAGTGATGATATGTATGTATCCATTGACTTGGTGGAAGAAGTGATTGAGCGCCAGGTAAATCGTTATAAAAAGAAACTGGTAGACCAGCAGCAGAATGCAGCATTTTTCCAGAAGGACTTCATAGATGACGATGATATGGATGAAGAAGAGATTCGGATTATTCGTAGCAAGAAGTTTGCAGTTAAGCCGATGGATGCAGAAGAGGCTTGTATTCAAATGGAGTTACTGGGGCATAATTTCTTTGTATTCCGTAATGCAGAAACAGATGAAGTAAATGTTGTATATAAGAGAAAAGGTAATACATACGGATTGATTGAACCAGAATACTAAAATACAATTAAAGATTCAGAAGTTTCAGACAGCATCTTTGCCAGAGAGAAAGGCAAGGATGCTGTTTTTTTTCTTGCGTGTAGGATTCAATGGTGTTACAATGTAACAGATTGTAAAGTGCCATTACTATCACTTTTATAAGATAAATGTTTGATTGAATTGAAAAAAATAAAATAGGAGTTGTAAAAATGAGTATTGTCGAAAAGATATTTGGAACCCATAGTGAAAAAGAATTAAAGCGGATTTATCCGTTAGTGGATAAAATTATGGCATTAGATTCTACGATGGCAGCCTTAAGTGATGAAGAATTAAAGGGAAAAACAGCAGAATTTAAGGCAAGACTGGAACAAGGAGAAACCTTAGATGATTTGCTGGTAGAGGCATTTGCTACTGTGCGGGAAGCTGCATATCGGGTACTGAATATGAAGCATTATCGGGTACAGTTAATTGGTGGTATTGTTCTGCATCAAGGACGTATTGCTGAAATGCGGACTGGTGAAGGTAAAACTTTAGTGTCTACATTACCGGCGTATCTGAATGCATTAGAGGGAAAAGGTGTTCATATTGTAACCGTAAATGATTATCTGGCAAAACGTGATGCTGAGTGGATGGGACAGATTCATGAATTCCTTGGATTAAAGGTTGGAGTGATATTGAATAGTTCTACCAATGAGGAGCGAAAGGAAGCTTATAATTGTGATATTACATATATTACAAATAATGAGCTTGGATTTGATTATCTTCGAGATAACATGGTTATATATAAGGAACAGTTGGTGCAGAGAGAACTTCATTATGCCATTGTGGATGAGGTGGATTCTGTTCTGATTGATGAAGCAAGAACGCCTTTGATTATTTCCGGACAGAGTGGTAAATCTACGGATTTATACCGGATGTGTGATTATCTGGCACGTCGTATGCAGAGAGGCAGTTCAGATGGTGAACTGTCCAAAATGGATGCGATGATGGGAACGGAAATCGAGGAAGACGGTGATTTTCTGGTTAATGAAAAGGACAAAAATGTTATGCTGACAGCACAGGGTGTGAAAGAGGTAGAAAAGTTCTTTCACATTGATAACCTGGCAGATGCAGAAAATCTGGATATCCAGCACAATATGATTTTAGCTTTGAAGGCACATAATCTGATGTTCCGGGATAAGAACTATGTGGTAAAAGATGATGAAGTGTTGATTGTTGATGAATTTACCGGTCGTATTATGCCGGGACGTCGTTATTCCGATGGTCTTCATCAGGCTATTGAAGCAAAAGAAAATGTGAAAGTAAAACGGGAAAGTAAGACATTGGCAACCATTACTTTCCAGAATTTCTTTAATAAATATGAAAAGAAAGCCGGCATGACGGGTACTGCACAGACGGAAGAGGAGGAATTCCGTGAAATTTATGGCATGGATGTTATTGTGATTCCTACAAATCTTCCAATTCAGAGAATTGATCATGATGACGCAATGTTCCGTACAAAACGGGAAAAATTAAATGCAGTTGTTCAGTCGGTTATTGAATCTTATGAGAAAGGACAACCTGTTCTGGTTGGTACAGTCAGCATTGAAGGTTCAGAAGAGTTGAGCCATATGTTGGTAAAGAAGGGGATTCCTCATAAGGTGTTGAATGCAAAATTCCATGAGATGGAGGCTGAAATCGTAGCAGATGCCGGACAGAAGAAAGCAGTTACCATTGCTACCAATATGGCAGGTCGAGGTACAGATATTAAATTAGGAGAAGGCGTGCTGGAGCTGGGTGGTTTGAAGATTATTGGTACCGAGCGTCATGAGTCCAGACGTATTGATAATCAGTTGCGTGGACGTGCCGGACGTCAGGGTGATGTAGGTGAATCTAAGTTCTATTTATCCATGGAAGATGATTTGATGCGACTCTTTGGCTCGGAACGAATTATTACCATGATGGATCAGTTGAATGTACCGGAAGGGGAAGAGATTCATCATAAAATGTTGTCAAAAGCGGTAGAACGGGCACAGAAGAAAATCGAAAACAATAATTTTGGTATCCGTAAGAATTTGATGGAATATGATCAAATTAACAATGAACAAAGAGAGATTATATATGCAGAGCGTCGCCGGGTATTGGATGGCGAGAACATGAGAGATGTTGTATACAACATGATGATGGATACCGTGGAAGCTTGTGTAGACCGAACTATTTTGCGGGATGCACCAGCCGGTGAATGGGATATGAGGGCTTTAAATGAAACGTTATTACCAATTGTTCCGTTACATCCGGTTGTATTAACAGAAGAAGAGTTGAAACATGGAAATGTGGATGAATTAAAGCAGCGGTTAAAAGAAGAAACAACAAAGCTGTATGAAGAGAAAGAAAGTGAATTTCAACAGGAAGAGCAGATTCGTGAGTTGGAGCGTGTGGTTCTCTTAAAGGTAATTGATCGGAAGTGGATGGATCATATCGATGATATGGCACAGTTGCGACAGGGAATCGGTTTACAGGCGTATGGACAAAAAGATCCGGTTATAGAATATAAGTATGCCGGCTATGATATGTTCCAGGAAATGACAAATGCAATCAAAGAAGATACAACTCGAATGTTGATGCATGTTCGGGTAGAACAGAAGATTGAACGGGAACAGGTTGCAAAAGCAACAGGAACTAACAAAGATGATTCGGTTGCCAAAGGTCCGGTTAAACGAAAAGAAGCAAAGATTGGAAGAAATGATCCTTGTCCATGCGGTTCGGGATTAAAGTACAAAATGTGTTGTGGAAGAGGAAAGTAATTTCTGTTATATAAATGATTAAAAAGTAGGTGAGAATTAGTGATTGAATTAGATCAGTTTCGTTTTGAACTAAAAGGATATCGTACACCACTAATGGAAGTAAGGGATTCACTTTGACATCCCTTATTTGAAAGACGAGATTGAAAAGTATGATTACCAGATGCAGGAACCGGGGTTCTGGGATGATGTAGATAAGTCTCAGGAAATCATGAAAACGGTAAAATCGTTAAAGGATACTGTGGAAGCATTTGAAGCACTGGAGACAGAGTTTGAAGATATTGACACTATGATTCAGATGGCAGAAGAAGAGGAAGATGATTCATTGATTCCCGAAATCGAAGAGATGATTCAGCACTTTGCTTCTGATTTTGATGGATTACGGATTCGTACTTTATTGTCAGGTGAATTTGATAGGGAGAATGCGGTAGTTACCCTTCACGCAGGAACAGGCGGAACGGAAGCTTGTGATTGGGTTAGTATGCTTTATCGGATGTATACCCGTTGGGCAGAAAAGAAGGGATTTCAGATAGAAGTTCTGGATTATCTGGATGGAGAAGAAGCCGGAATTAAATCAGTTACGTTTCAGGTGAATGGTGAAAATGCATTTGGCTATTTGAAATCAGAACGAGGGGTGCATCGTTTAGTTCGAATTTCTCCATTTAATGCAGCAGGAAAGAGGCAAACCTCTTTTGCGTCTTGTGATGTGATGCCGGATATTGAAGAAGATGTTGAAGTCGAAATCAATGATGATGATTTACGAATTGATACCTATCGCTCCAGTGGAGCCGGTGGACAGCATATCAATAAAACTTCTTCAGCAGTTCGTATTACACATCTGCCGACGGGAATTGTAGTCCAATGTCAAAATGAACGTTCGCAGCACAGTAACAAAGATCGGGCTATGAAGATGCTGAAGGCAAAGTTGTATATGATAAAACAGCAGGAAAACCTGGAAAAAATCTCGGATATCCGAGGAGAGGTGTTAGAAAATACATGGGGAAGCCAGATACGGTCATATGTCATGCAGCCTTATACTATGGTAAAGGATCATCGAACGAATGCAGAATCTGGAAATGTTTCCGCAGTATTGGATGGAGATATTAATTTGTTTATAAACGCATTTTTGAAATGGTCAAATGTGAATAGGGATAGGAGTGGTGAAAATGAGTGAAGTAAAGCATGTGATTTTTCGATTGGGAAATGAATCCTATAGTATGAATATTGAATATGTTAAAGCAATCGAACAGGATTATATGATTATTCCCTTGCCGGATGCTCCTGAAAATGTGAAAGGCATGATTAATCTTCGGGGTGAAATTATCCCTGTTTACAGCTTGCGTTCCAGATTCCATATGGAAGAAATTCAGAGAACCAAGGATAGTCAGCTTTTGATTGCCAAGGCTGGAGCTGTACAGATTGCATTTGAAGTAGATGCTGTGGTAGGAATTGAAACCATTGAACCTCAGCAGCAAAAAGAAATCCCAATTGTGATTCGTACAGATGCTACCAATTATATAGGTGGAATTCTGGATGTTAAGAATCAGATTGTAGTGGAGATTTCAATTACGAATATCATGTCTGAAAGTGAATGGGACGATATTGCAGAACTGATTCGGGAACACTCTTAATATTCTGAACAAGTTATGTAAGAGAATATTGAGATAAAAGGTGCAAGATAAATATCTGCAGAAAATTCAGAAAACAAGAGACGTAGAAAAGGAGATACAGACTATGGTAAATATAGCAGTATTAGGGTATGGCACTGTTGGATCCGGTGTGGTTGAAGTGATTCAGACAAATCAGGAAATTGTAAACAAACGTGCCGGTGAAGAAGTAAATATTAAATACGTATTGGACTTAAGAGAATTTGAAGGGGATCCAATTCAGAAGATTCTGGTACATGATTACAATGTCATTTTAAATGATGAAGATGTAAAAGTAGTAGTAGAAGTCATGGGTGGTGTGGAACCGGCACACACTTTTGTAAAACAGGCCTTAGAAGCTGGCAAGAGTGTATGTACTTCGAATAAAGAAATGGTTGCAAAGCATGGTGCTGAGTTGATTCAAATTGCAAAAGATAATAAAGTGAATTTCTTATATGAAGCCAGCGTAGGTGGAGGAATTCCGATTATCCGTCCGTTGATAAGTTCTTTGACTTGTGATGATATCACAGAAGTGTCAGGTATATTAAATGGAACTACGAATTACATATTGACAAAAATGCGTGATCAGGGTGCAGATTTTGAAGATGTGTTAAAAGAAGCACAGGAAAAGGGATATGCAGAACGAAATCCGGAGGCTGATGTGGAAGGATATGATGCCTGTCGTAAGATTGCGATATTAACTTCATTGGTATGTGGTCAACAGATTGATTATGAAGACATATATACAGAAGGCATTACTAAGATTACAGAAAAGGATTTCCAATATGCAAAGGCTTTGAAGGGTTCCATTAAATTATTGGGAACGTATCAGCGGATTGATGGAAAAGTATATGTAATGGTAGCACCATTCATTGTTAGTGAAAACCATCCGTTATACCATGTAAATGATGTATTTAATGCAATTTTTGTACACGGAAACATGTTGGATGATGCAATGTTCTATGGAAGAGGAGCAGGAAAATTGCCAACAGCAAGTGCAGTAGTATCAGATGTGGTAGATGAAGTAAAACATATGGGTAAGAATATCATGCAGATTTGGGAACCGGGTAAATTAGAGCTTGGAAATTTTGATGAATGGCAGCACAAATTCCTGGTACGCATTCAGTCTGAGGATATAGATGATGTAAATATGGATGATGTAAAGAATGCCTTTGGTGATGTCTTGTATGTAAAAGCACCGGGAGTAGTAAATGAAACGGCATTCGTTACAAATCCTATAGCGGAAGGTGCATTTAAGGAAGCAATCCAAAGTTTTCAGGGTGTAATCAGTACGGTCCGTTTAGGATTTTAATGAATATATAAAATCACGATTTTGATAAAATGTAACAATGCATGGAGGAGAGACAGATGAAATATGTTGTTGTTTTAGGCGATGGCATGGCAGATGATCCAATCGAAGAGATTGGAGGAATGACTCCGTTGGAGTATGCAAAGACACCAGTCATGGACAATATGGCTAAGGTATCAGAGGTTGGATTGGTACATACCATTCCGGAAGGAATGAGTCCGGGAAGTGATACGGCCAATTTGTCGGTGATTGGATACAATCCGGAAAAGTACTATTCGGGACGGTCTCCATTGGAAGCCTTAAGTATAGGCGTAGATATGAAACCTACAGACATTTCATTTCGCTGTAATATTGTGACCGTTTCTGAGGAAGAGGATTCTTATGAGAAACGTACGATTCTGGACCATAGTTCAGGAGAGATTTCGACCGAGGATGCTGCTATTCTATTAGATGCTGTAAAGAAGGAACTGGAACCGATTTATCAGGATTACAGATTCTATGTGGGAACCAGTTATCGTCATTTGACTATTTGGGATAACGGAAAAGTATTGCCATTAACGCCTCCTCATGATATATTAGGTAAGGTTATCGGAGAATATTTGCCAGAGGATTCGGTTTTACGGGCTATGATGGAGAAAAGCTATGATATTTTAGTGAATCATCCAATCAATGTAGAACGTAAGAAGAAGGGATTAAATCCGGCAAATTCTATCTGGTTCTGGGGAGCAGGTACCAGACCGGCTTTATCTTCGTTTGAAGAAAAGAATCATAAGAAAGGTGTTATGATTTCAGCAGTAGATTTGTTGAAAGGAATTGCAGTTGGCGCCGGGCTTACAAATATTTCAGTAGAAGGTGCTACCGGTGGACTGGAGACGAATTATGAAGGTAAAGCACAGGCTGCAGTAAAAGCATTACTGGAGGATGGATATGATTTTGCTTATATCCATGTGGAAGCTCCGGATGAAATGGGACATCAGGGAAGTCTGGAACGAAAGGTAAAGGCAATTGAATATCTGGACGGACGTTTGATTAAAGTGGTAAAAGAGGCATTTGATGCCAGTACGGAAGATGTACGCATTCTGATTTTGCCTGACCATCCTACGCCAATTGCAAAGCGAACCCATGTCAGTGACCCGGTTCCGTATATGCTGTATGATAGCAGCAAGCCGATAGAGAATTCATACCGATATAATGAAAAAGAAGCGAAAGCAAGTGGAATTTATGTAGCTGAAGGCCATACATTGATTGACCATTTGTTTTCAATATAAAATCTAGGAGGAAGTCATGTTAGTAGTAAAGAAATTCGGCGGTACTTCTGTAGCCAACAAAGAACGAATCTATAATGTAGCAAATCGATGCATTGAAGACTACAAAAAAGGCAATGATGTGGTCGTTGTATTATCTGCTATGGGCAAATATACAGATGAATTGATTGACAAGGCAAAAGATATCAATCCGAATCCGCCAAAGCGGGAAATGGATATGCTTTTCACCATTGGAGAGCAGATGTCAGTAGCATTGATGGCAATGGCAATGAATCAGTTAGGAGTGCCGGCTGTTTCATTAAATGCATTTCAGGTAGCAATGCATACCACCAGTGTTTATGGAAATGCAAGATTAAAGAGAATTGACAGTGAGAGAATCCGCAATGAACTGGAGCAGAGGAAGATTGTTATTGTAACGGGCTTTCAGGGAATTGACAAATATGACAATTATACAACTTTAGGTCGTGGTGGCTCGGATACAACAGCTGTAGCATTGGCAGCTGCCTTAAATGCAGATGCATGTGAAATCTATACCGATGTAGATGGGGTGTTCACTGCAGACCCGAGAAAGGTAAAGAATGCAAGAAAAATAGATGTAATTTCTTATGATGAAATGTTGGAGTTAGCAACTTTGGGAGCAGGTGTGTTGCACAACCGTTCCGTAGAAATGGCAAAAAAATATGGCGTTAATTTAGTCGTACGTTCCAGCTTAAATACAACAGAAGGAACCGTGGTTAAGGAGGTAGGAAACATGGAGAAAATGCTGGTTAGCGGTGTCGCTGCAGATACAGATACAACGAGAATTTCATTAATTGGATTAAAGGACGAGCCGGGTGTTGCTTTCCGTTTGTTCAATCATTTGGCAAGACATAACATTAATATTGATATGATTTTACAGTCTGTTGGACGGGAAGGTACGAAAGATATTACCTTTACTTTGGCAGAGGATAATGCACAGGAAGCAGTGGAAATTGTAGAACGTCATTTCCATGAGTATGATAAGATTGATGTTGAAAAGGATGTTGCGAAGGTATCAATTGTAGGTGCCGGTATGATGTCTAATCCGGGTGTTGCGGCTAAGATGTTCGAGTGCATGTATGACCAGGGTATTAACATTAAGATGATTTCTACTTCTGAGATTCGTGTCAGTGTATTAATTGATGAGAAA
>CAMEWU010000033.1 GCA_945946715.1 uncultured Clostridium sp.
TTCAACAAAAGCGCCTCTGGTACCGGAACCATCTTCTCTGGATACGACGCTGATAAACTTTGTGTTATCAAAATTTGCAGAATTGTTTTCTTCTGATACTTCACTGTTTTCTTCTGATGACGGAGCTGAGGAATCATTACCTGCAGTTGTTGTTCCACCATTACCATTGCCACATCCGGCAAGACATCCTACTAACATTGCTGTTGCTACTGCTAAACCTAATATTTTCTTTCTCATTTTGAGTTCTCCCTTCTGAGTACCCACGTACTCAACCATTCTTTTTCTCAAGTTTTCCTTGACGAAAGACAGAATACCCAACATATGTAAAATTCATTACCTCTGTTAAGTAAAATACATGTAAGTTTTCTGTAATTCTCATTCCACTTTTCGGACTTTTGCCACAAAAAAAAAGACAGGCCTTTGAGGTCACCTCAAGGTCACCTCATTCCGTCTGTCTCTTTGAACATTTCTTTATTACAATTACAGGCTATGTCCTTTTGCTTTCAGCATATCCACTACCTGATACACATATTGATTACACAGTTCATCTGTTTTTGCTTCCACCATAACCCGAATTACCGGTTCTGTACCACTCTCCCGAATCAGGATACGTCCATCCTCTCCTAATTCCTTCTCAATCTTGGCAACCAATGCACAAACATCTTGATCCGCTCTGGCCTCCGGCTTGCTTTTTACTTTTACATTCACCAAAAGCTGCGGATAAATGGTTAAATCATGGAATAAGTCCGAAGCTTTTTGCTTGCTTTCCAGAATAACCTCCATAATTTTTAAGGATGTCAGAACACCATCACCGGTTGTTGCAAACTTACTAAAGATAATATGCCCGGATTGTTCTCCACCTAAAGAATGTCCGTTTTCCAACATATTCTCATATACATATTTATCACCTACAGCTGTTTTTTCATACTTGATACCACATCGGTCAAATGCTTTATAAAGCCCCAGATTAGACATGACAGTTGTAACTACTGTATCATTTGCCAGCTCGCCTTTCGACTTCAAATACTTACCGCACATGTAAAGAATCTTATCTCCATCAATAATTTCACCTTTATCATCTACAGCCAGGCAACGGTCTGCATCTCCATCATATGCGAAACCAATATCCAGACCTTTTTCCTTAACAAACTTCTGCAATACTTCAATATGGGTAGAACCACAGTGATTATTAATATTAATACCGTCCGGCTCTGCATTTATAACATAGGTTTTTGCTCCAAGTGCTTCAAATACATATCTTGCAACCGTAGAAGATGCACCATTGGCGCAATCCAGTCCCACCCGCATATTCTTGAAGGAACGGGTTGCCAGAGTCATCAGGTATCCAATATACCGATTTCTGCCACTGGCATAATCCGTAGTCCGCCCAATATTTTCCCTGGTAGCAAATGGTATCTCATCCACCAATCCATCAATATAAGCTTCAATCTGGTTTTCCACAGCAGCATCCATTTTAGAACCACTGCCATTAATAATCTTAATTCCATTGTCATAAAACGGATTATGACTGGCGGAAATCATAATACCGCAATCAAATTCATCAATTCTTGTAATATATGAAACACTTGGTGTCGGCGTAACATGCATCAGGTACACATCTGCTCCGCTGGCTGTCAATCCGGAAACCAGTGCATATTCAAACATGTAGCTGGAACGTCTGGTATCTTTTCCAATAACCACTCTTGCTCTGCCATCTGCTTTCTTCTGTCCATAATAATATCCAAGATATCTTCCTACTTTATAAGCGTGTTCTACTGTTAAATCTATATTTGCTTCGCCTCGAAATCCGTCAGTGCCAAAATATTTTCCCATTTTTCTTTATCCTTTCTATGATAATACACATATGATGATTATAGGATATTTTATCCAATATGGCAAGGTAAGTTCATATTTGATTCATAATTCTTTTAGAATCTTTATATTGTTAAAAAATACCGGATATACTATACTACAAATGTTAGTGCTTTATGAATGATAGCAACGGAGGTTCCTTCTATGAAAAAAGAAATGTTATTCATTTTGAATCCTGCTGCCGGAAAAACCCATATTAAGGACCGGCTGTTCGATGTTATAAATGCATTTTCAGATGCAGGATACCGGGTAACTGTTTTTCCAACCAAGCAATCCTTTGATGGAAGAAATATTGTGATTTCTGAAGGCAATGACTATGATTTAATTGTATGTGCCGGTGGCGATGGCACTTTAGATGATGTGGTTTCCGGTTTTATGCTCAGCAAATGCCAGATTCCTCTTGGTTATATTCCGGCAGGCTCAACCAATGACTTTGCCCGAAGTCTGGGTATTCCATTAGAGCCTCTGGCAGCAGTTACCAATATTACCAGTGGGCATCCGTTTCCAATCGATATCGGTTCCTTTAATAAAAAGGATTATTTTGTATATATTGCTGCCTTTGGTGCCTTTACGGAAATCTCCTATTCCACCAACCAGCAATTTAAAAATATGTTTGGTCATGCCGCATATATTATGAATAGTATCCGTAGTCTGAATAGTGTAACTACCTATCAGGCAACCGTTCGGTTTGATGGTCAGGAGATTACAGATAATTTTATCTATGCCATGATTACCAACTCCCTATCTGTAGGAGGCATGCGGAATGTTGTTTTGGCAGATGACGTTAAATTCGACGATGGTATATTTGAATGCCTGTTAATTAAAACTCCTACCAACCCATTAGAACTTCAGGCAATCATCAACTCTTTGCTTCTTAGTGAAGTCAATGACAAATATATGTACTGTTTTAAGGCAAAAAAAGTAGAGATTTCTTCAGACGAAGAAATCCCTTGGGTACGGGATGGCGAATTTGGTGGAAATCACAAACAGGTTATCATCGAAAACCACCAGAAAGCAATCCAAATTATTCGTTAATTTTATGACTCATATACCGTTCATAGCCCTTTCTGCGTAATTTGCAGGAAGGGCAATTACCACAGCCATCTCCTACAATCCCATTATAACAGGTAAGGGTCTTATCATGTATCACATCCAAAACTCCCAGTTCATCTGCTAATGCCCAGGTTTCTTCTTTATCAATCCACATCAATGGTGTATGGATATCAAATTCATATTCCATTGCCAGATTCAAGGTAGTGTTCAATGATTTAATAAATACATCTCTGCAATCCGGATAGCCGCTAAAATCACTTTGTGATACTCCGGTTACCAAATCTGTAATTCCTCTCTGTTTTGCAAAAACAGCTGCATAAGTTAAAAAAATCATATTTCTTCCGTCAACAAAACTATTTGGAGTCCCCACTTCCGGAGCATCGTGATCCACTTCCATATCACTTCGGGTCAGAGAATTGGGAGCCAGTTCATTCAACAGACTCAAGTCATAAATATGATGTTCAATGCCATATTCTTCTGCAATTGCTTTGGCACATTCCAATTCTTTCTTATGCCGCTGCCCATAATCAAAAGAAATGGCAATTACCTCTTCATATCTGGCCTTTGCCCAGAATAAACAAGTGGTACTATCCTGTCCACCGCTAAAAATTACAACTGCCTGTTTTTTATTCTTCATGCTATCTTCTCCTTAAAAATTTATTGTTCCTGTTGCATAACAAAAAAGCGATTCTGCAAAAGACTATCTGTTTCAAACCGTCCCCGAAAGGTAGTTGTCACTGTTTTTGCAGAAGGTTTCTTAATTCCTCTGGCTGTCATACAGCTATGATTTGCTTTAATCAGAACTGCCACATCCGGAGACCCGGTTGCCATCTGAATAATTTCTGCAATATCAGAACCGATTTTTTCCTGTAACTGAAGACGTTTTGCTGCCAAATCAGCAATTCGGGCAATTTTACTTAGTCCAAGCACCCTGTCTTTGGGAAGATATGCCACACTTACCGTCATATCATACATAAGTGCCATATGATGTTCACAATAACTGAACACTTCGATATCCTTCACCAGAACCATGTCTTCATGCTCCGTTGGTACAACGAAGGTTTTGCCATATAGCTCTGCAATTTCCTCATTGGAATAATTCATCCCATCAAATACCTCTGCATACATCCGGGCTACCCGTTCCGGTGTTTCCCGTAATCCTTCCCTGTTTGGGTCATCACCTAATGCCACTAAGATTCCCCGAACATGTTCTTCAATTGCCTTTGTATCAATTGCCATAATCTTTCCTCCTATACACCGCGCTGATCCGGTGCCCAAATAAACTTATGCAGTTGTAACTGCACATGTACTTGATTTAATTGATATTCCATCATATATTCTACAATTTCTGCCGATTCTATCCTTCCAAATACCGGGCTCAGATAGATACCACACTTGCCTTGCAGTTCATATTTCTCTATCACTTGTTTTGCAACGTCCAAATCATGTCTATCAGAAATTACGAATTTGACTGTATCCTTCTCAATCAAGTAAGAATAATTTTCAACTTTCATAAAGGCTTCCATACCGCTCCCCGGCAGTTTATAATCCAAAGTAAATGCCGGACGTGGGTTTAAGCTGCAAAATGGAGCAATATCCACACTTCCATTGGTTTCGATTTCTACCTGTATCATAGGCATCTTACCTATATATTCTAACAGTACTGCCATATCCGGTTGTATCAAAGGTTCTCCACCGGTTACAGTAACATGACGCACACCGGATTCCTGTATCTTATTCCCGATTTCTTCCTTTGTCATACTCTGAAACGGAACCTCTTTTTCATTTGCCCATGCGGTATCGCAATAATTACAATTCAAATTACAGCCTGCCAGTCGAATAAAATATGCCAGTTCTCCTGCCCACTGCCCTTCTCCATTGATACTGACAAAGGTTTCTACTACTTTATATTTCATAATATCTCCTATTCCACACTATAAGTAGCACAATTATTCGGTGTCTCATATACTACCACTGCCTGTAATGAGAATCCCTGTTTCGTCAACTCATCATAAAACCATTTTGCAAAATTCTCTGCAGTTGGACGAAAGGCTACCTCTACCAGACGAAAACCATCTCGTTTTAAGCATTGTAACGTATCCTCTTTCATAGTGTGTTCTTCAATTATAAAGACATGATCTAAGGCATCTCCCATTGTACGCAATGCTTCCTTTAACTGAGAAAAATCCATTAACATGCCTCTGGTTTGTGGGCTTTCCTGATCTAATGCTTCTCCTCTGGCAATGACCTTTACCGTCCAGCGATGTCCATGAATATTTCCGCATTTTCCCTGATAACCTGCCAGAAAATGAGCACTGTCAAAACTTGTTTGTGTTTCAATTGTATACATAATCGCTCCTATTTCTATTCTTATAATCATTCGTTAACTGTTAAAAAGGCACATGGGCAGAACCCATGTGCCTTGAAACTTCAAAGTATTACGGTCCTGGTTTTGTTTAAAGACTGGAAGGTACGAATGAACAGTCTGATTTAATTATAACTTTAATATATTCTTTACGGTTGCTTCCATCTCACTCTTGTCACATACCGTATCATGAAGTACTGGTGCAGAACGGATATCCTCAATTGCCTGTGGAATCGCTACACCGGATAGTTTATTTAACTCATCAATCAACTCAAAATCCGTCTTGCTGTCATATGCATTATCAATTGCATTCATTACACTTCTTGTAAACTTATACGGACTTGCTGTAGACGCAATAACAGTTGGTGTGGTATCACCGGTTTCAGCAACATATTTATCATAAACAGTTGCCGCAACTGCTGTATGGGTATCAATAATATACTTATCTTCTTCATAAATCTTCTTAATGGTTTCTGCAGTCTCTGTTTCACTTGCATACCCACCAAAGAATTCGGATAATTTTTCCTTCATTTCCGGAGTAATTACATACTTACCTTCTGTACTCAATGCTTTCATCAATTCTGCATTCTTCTCTGCATTATTTCCTGCAATCTTATAAATCAGACGCTCTAAGTTGCTGGAAATCAAAATATCCATAGATGGTGAACTTGTAAGAATAAACTCTCGATTCTTATCATATTCACCAGTCTGGAAGAAATCATACAATACTTTATTCTCATTCGAAGCACAGATGAACTTGGCAATTGGCAAGCCCATTTCCTTTGCATAATAAGCAGCCAGAATATTACCAAAATTACCGGTTGGAACAACTACATTAATCTTATCACCGGCTTTAATTGTTCCATCTGCTACCAGTCTGCTGTAAGCATATACATAATAAACCATCTGTGGAACCAGACGTCCGATATTAATAGAATTGGCAGATGAGAACTGCATGTTGGTAGCATCCATTTCCTTTGCTAATTCTTTATCATTGAACATATTCTTTACACCGGTTTGTGCATCATCGAAGTTTCCAATAATACCAACCACTGAGGTATTGGCACCTTTCTGGGTTACCATCTGTTTTTCCTGAATCGGGCTAACACCATTCTTCGGATAGAACACAATAATTTTAGTGCCAGGTACATCTGCAAAGCCTGCCAATGCTGCCTTACCGGTATCCCCGGAAGTAGCTGTCAGGATTACAATGTCATTCTTTACCTGATTCTTCTTAGCGGAGGTTGTTAATAAATATGGCAGAATCGATAATGCCATATCCTTAAAAGCAATGGTAGAACCATGGAACAACTCTAAGTAATTGGCACCATGGGCTTTCTTTAATGGTGCAATTTCCGGAGTATCGAATTTGGAATCATATGCACTATTAATACAATACTTTAATTCTTCTTCCGTAAAATCCGTAAACATACGGCTCATTACTTCATATGCCACTTCCTGATATGACATATTTGCCAAACGCTCTAATGGGATATCTAATGCAGGAATGGTATTCGGAACAAATAAACCACCATTTTCTGCTAATCCTTTTAAAATTGCCTGTGATGCTGTAGCTGTTTCCCCAGCATTTCTGGTACTTGAGTATATTACTTCCATTTTTTCACCATTTCCTTTCGCTTTTTCCAATGCCTTATTATACTTGTTCTCCTTTGCGGTTGCAACTTCTTTTTTTACTTCCTTTGCAGTTTCTACAACCTCATCCTTCAGATTTACTACGGCTGCTTTCATATCTTCTGTCACTGCCTTTGTTCCATGCACCCGAACTGCCTGCCATATTGCAGTAACAACATCAATACCGCCACTTAATAACAGAGAGGCTCCGATAACCCGAAGCATATTTGTTGTCTTTTCGAAGGGATAGAATAGAATTACGAATCCCAGTGCCAGACTTCCCAATGCTACCAGAAAAACCGGAGCCCAGAAGACCTGTTTCATCCGTCGCATGTCCAAAGCATTCTGGAAGGTAATTAAACCGCTGAATAATACCATAAATCCCATTACTACCGGAATCCATGGATATAATACCTTTGCATGCATCATCAAATATATCCCTGCTGTTACAGCAACAACACCGGCTACCAGATCGTAGCTTTCATTTTCCGGTGTAACATCTCTCCCAATATAATACATGGTCAAAATTATACCGGTAATCAATAACAGAACTGAAAAAATATAACTAATTGCCAGTAGCGGTGCATCTGACACCACCAAAAGAATCAGTCCAATCAGTACATATATAATAGAAAAAACCAATATACTTCCTCGCATTCCACGAAATAGCTTCATCTTCTGTTTCCTCCCATTACCGTGATAAAATCTCAGCACCGGTCTGTGTAATCAGAATCGTGTATTCCCATTGTGCTGAAGGCATTCCATCTTCTGTCCGAATGGTCCAACCATCTTCTTCATCCTGCCAAACATCTGGTTTTCCCATATTTACCATAGGCTCAATGGTAAATGTCATACCCGGTACCAGAACATAATCTCCACCCGGTATTCCAATATGGCTGACCCAAGGGTCTTCATGGAATTCAACTCCGACTCCATGTCCACCAATTTCCCGTACAATACTATATCCATGTTCTTTAGCGTGCTGGTTAATTGCTACTCCTACATCTCCTAAAAATGTCCATGGCTTAGCAGTATTAAAACCAATATCCAAACATTCTTTTGTAACCTCAACCAGCTTCTGCTTTTCAGGACTAACCTCCCCAATGCAGTACATTCTGGAAGCATCACCATAATATCCATTGTATATGGTGGTACAATCCACATTAATGATATCCCCGGATGTTAATATTCGGTTATCATCCGGAATTCCATGACATACTACATCATCGATAGAAGTACATACACTCTTAGGAAATCCTTCATAGTTCAAGCAAGCTGGGATACCACCAAGTTTTAATGTATATTCATGTATCAGCCGGTCCAATTCCCCGGTGGAAATGCCTTCTTTTACATATGGTTCTATATAATCCAAAACCATTGTATTTACCTCACCGGCTTTTCGAATTCCTTCTATCTGCTCCGGTGTTTTTATCATTGAATGCGTGGGTACCTTTGCTCCTTTTAACTGAAGGGCATTGATTTTTTCATCCAACTGCATATGACAAGCTTTATACTTTCTTCCACTTCCACACCAACAAGGATCATTTCTGCCGATTTTCATTTCTGTCACTTCTTTCTATTCACAATATTTATGACTGTGAGGAGTCATTGCCTTTTGCCTGATTCTGACGGATTGCCTGCATCCGCAACGAACCGGATCTTAAATGTACTCTGCCCGGTTCAAATTCCTCTTTGGTACCATCACTAATCCGAAATCCACCTGTTCCTCCGGAAGTACCCGATGATTTTGGTCTTGCACTTCCATAGGATGTAGAAGAGTCACTTCCCTTAATTGAAAATCCTGAAGAACGGCTGCCAGCTTCTGAGGATACGGAAAAAGGTGTTGAACCACTGGTTTTCTTCTTTCGTTCTTCTTTTGCTTTCTCTTTTGCCACAATCTGTCTGGCTGTTTCAGCCTGTTCCCGTAATATCTGGGCAACCATATCATCCTCTTCAGATGCCTCTGAAACAGCATCATCCAATGCTGCTTCCATTGGATCTATGGAAAGAATTTCGTCATCCTGATCCACATCAGCCAGCAATGCACATTCACATTTTTTACATACCTGTGCATCGTATTGATTCAAGGTTCCACATGCCAAACACTTTTTTATTATTTTACCCATATTTATTCTCTCCTTCCCTATCCTGCTGCCTTCCCTATAATAAATCTATCCCGGAAATTTCAGACTTCTCTTAATTTCAAACTGTTCCAAATCATCCGGCACATATAAATTACCGGAATAATACTGCCTGCCTTCTTCCGTATATAGCATTTTCCTCTCTGAAAGATGTGTTTCTTCTGTATGATACAGAATTAAATTCGCAATCCCCAGTTGTGCAGCTGTCTCACAAGCTTCTTTCACAGTACTATGATGCTTTTCATATGGCTTAAACTTCTCTGCCTCCTGATATAAACAAAAGGCCTCGTGCATCAGCCAGTCACTATCCCGCACATATTCTTCATTCAAAGCATTATATGGCTCATCTCCCAGACAAGTCAGCTTAATACCATCCCGTGTTATCATAGTAAAGCCGTATTGTTTCGCTTTGGTTGACCCAATATCAAAAAATGTAATATCACTATCCAAAATCTTCATCTGTTCTCCGGTCTCAATGGCCACAAACAGAATTTCTTTTCCGATGTGTCTGCATACCTTCTGCTGAATAGTCATTTCTGCCATAGCACAGATTTTATCAATTAATTCACTATGGCAATAAATACTCAATGTACCCTCATAGGTTCCCTGATTCATCTTCGTACCAATCATCCGGATCAACCACAATATCCCCAATAAATGATCCAGATGTTCGTGAGTAATAAATATGTCATGGATACCTTCCAATGAAATATTACATTCTTTTAATACCTTCAATATTCGATTGCCGCCACCGGTATCTACCAGAAAATGCATATTCTCATCATTTGAAAACACAAAACAGGTATTAAAACACTCTGTAACACTGGCATTTCCGGTTCCTAACATAGTTAATTTCATATTTATGCTTCGCCTGTTCCTTCTGCATCTGCTCTCTGAGCCGAATGCACCTGTACTATTTTTCCTTCTTTGACTGCCTTATCACGATTGGCAATAATATTTGCAATAATTTTTTTCTGGAACACTACATTAGATGTCATAGGATTTAATACAAAACCGTTAGACTGTTCTCCTGCACCCTGAACCAGATTTGCCAATTCGTCAAAGCTCATTACCATAACATTCTGATTTTCATTATCCTGCCACTTTTTTAATTCTCCCATGTCAGAAAATGCAATAAAGAACATAATTCCTTCCGTAGATTTAACCATATTAAAATTAACCACGGTATTAGCAGGTGTCCGTTTGGTTTCTTTTTCTGTTCCCGGTTTTATGTGCACAACACATGGAACCAGAAATCTTGCATTCAAAGCCTCCTCTACCATGCGGTTTTGTGTATCCAGATTATTATTCTCCTTCATTCTGCTAATTGCCAGCATTAACGCCGGATTAATAATATCATTTTCCATCTTTTTCATTGTTTCAAGTTCCTTTCTTAATAGTCAAATACATATTTTTCATAACCGTTTATAACTCTGGTTTCTTTATACATACTTTCTCGTTTGTGTGAACGGGAATATGTCAAATGCACATGTCCATGAATAAAGCACTTTGGCTTATACGTATCCAAAATCTGTACAAAAGCTTCAAACCCTTCGTGGGGTCCGTCCTCACCATCATTAATATGATAGGCAGGTGCATGCGTCAGCAAAATGTCAATTCCCTTACTCTGTTTCATCTTCCACCACAATTTACGGACTCTCCCCTTCATCTCTGTCTGGGTATACTGATTATTCCCCTGCTTGTAGCGGATTGAACCACCCAGCCCCATAATACGAACTCCCTGATAAGTATAAATCGTATCTTCAATACAGATACAACCTTCCGGCGGTCTGGTCTCATAAATATCATCATGATTTCCTCTGACATACAAAATAGGCACTTTAGAAAACGTAGCCAGAAATGACAGATATTCCGGTTTCAAATCACCACAGGACAAAATCAAATCAATTCCTTCTAATTTACTTTGTTCAAAGTAATCCCAGTAGTACTTGGATTCTTCATCTGCTAACACTAAAATCCGCATTCTTTCTATTCTTCCTTCTTACTGCTGGCAACTCCCTGCATCAAAACAACCGGCTTTGCCTGCTCTGTCATTTGTTCAGCTGTTGGAATAAATCCAACCACGTTATCAACCAGCCAGTCCATAGTCACAATCTCCTCCGGTTGCATCCGTTCTCCAGCTCTACTCTTTATGGTACCATCCTGTGCCACAATTTCACCGTCAAATGGGTCAAATTCTCCCTTACAGATTAACTGCTTCAGCAAATCTACTAATTGTCTGGTAGACTGAGGCAGAACCTGAGAACAGATAATGTCAATGACACCGGCAGACATTCCCCACCAGTAATTCAAAGCTTTTACCTCTCCGGTATCCTCTTCTTTCTTCCAGGAACCACTCATAATACTCTGAATTAATTTCTCATAAAATACACCCCAGTTCCAGACCGGCATGACTAAATTCGTAATTTCATCATTATTAATATTATACAGTCCAAACTGGCGGGATGCATTCCGGGGAGTAATCATATCCTGGTTCGATACATAAGAAATCTGCTGTTCCCAAAATGTCTTATATACATCATGATCTTTTAAAGTCGACCATTCCAGATACACCTTTGCTCTTGGATTTACAAACTTTGCCCCCAATGCAAAGGCATTAATATTTGCAGTAATTCCGTAGATTGGATAATCTGCCACATATCCGATTCGATTATTTTCTGTTAGCGAACCTGCAATGACACCTGTCAGAAACTTACCCTCGTACATACGGGCATAATAAGTTCGGATATACTGATGGGTCGTATTCAGGGAACAATTCAGTATCTTAACTTCCGGATGTTCCACTGCTGCCTTAAGACTTGGCTGAATCAACTGAGACGTAGTGGTAAATATAATATCACTACCATAATCAATCAAATCTTCCAGCACAGTTGCAGCATTTTCATCCGGACTGACATTTTCAATAGCTTCTGTTTCGATTTGATTCGGAAAGCGATCCTGAATATATTTTCTTCCTAACTCATGCCCATAATTCCAATCTGAATTGCTTGGAGATTTATCATATACAAACGATACCTTTAACTTCTTTGCATTATTGGGCAACAGATAACTTAGTACATTTTTCTTGCTTAAATCTACCGGATCCATCCGTAGCTCTACCACTTCATCACTGCATAGAATCCGAAATTCTTTCCAGATTTTCTCAATATTATCACCCATGTCTACAGCAGTCATTTCTTTGGATTCTTCGTAACCATATACATTTAAAAATGCAAGAAATGCATCTCCTGTGGTTATTGGCAGCTTTTTCCCACCTTTTAGACCATATGCTTTGGAAAAGGCTAAATAGGCAGATGCAAAATCCATCCGCTCATCCTCTGTCCACTCATGGTCCGGAGCATAGCCTAAAGTTTCTAGCAACTTAGGAAAATTACCTTCCTTGGAAAACCAGATATTGTTAATTCCGGATACCTTATTAAAATCCATAAATTCATAATAGATTTTATTTTCTAACTCATCGGTACGTTTCGGAACCTTTCTGGTTATCATTGCCGGTATGGTTACTGCATCAAAATATTTTAACACACTGACGCGCTTATTGCCTTCCACAACATAATACCGGTTCATATACTCATAAGCCTTAATGGGTTCCCGGATGCCTTCTTCCATCTGACTATCACATAAAGACGCCCATTTGGCACTGAATTCAGAACCCCAATCTAAAATGGGCATAAAATTTCCGGCAAAGGCATTCGTTCTTGCCCGGGTACTGGTTCCTACCACCAGTTTTAATGGCACTTGTACTAATCCTAAATTAACTTCTTTTTCTATTTCAACATGGGATAAAATCTCATCTAAGACCGGTAAATACGGATACTGACCTTTATTAATACAATTCCGGTACTCCTTTCGTCCCATTTTCATTGCTTCTAAATAATCTTGAACGGCCATAATCAACCTCCAAATTCAATATTACAACTATTCTTCTACCTTTACATATATGGTTTATTGTATACTATCAGCTTAGGATTTGCAAGCTTCTGAATGAATTGACAATGAGTATGGAATATCATAAAATATTTATAAATTCAACTATGAAAAAGGAAAAACTATATGAAAAAACAGAGAAATGTAAAAAATAAATATCAAATCATGTATTTTATCATTCTTATTACCATTATCGGAATGCTTACCTGCTTATCTATACAATATCATGGCCCTAACCTTGCTACCGACATTTTTCCAGAGCCTATTTCCTTTGAAGAAGGATGGACAACTGCCGGAGATACTCCCGTTTTACTAAATCATCTTACAGATTTAGAACAGGCAGAACCTTATCATGCTTTCAGCATATACAATACCTTACCGGATACACTGCCAAAAGGAACTGCCTTCTGTTTCCGCAGCAAAAATATATTTTATCAAGTCTATGTGGATGGAATTCTGGTCTATGAACCTTATATGTCTGACAGTATTATCTATAATGATACTATTGGCACCCGCTGGAATTTTATTCCGTTGTCCGCTGAGGATGCAGGCAAGACCATAGAACTCCGAATCACTACCGTATATGATAGTTCCAGAACCGGTCTCAGTAATTCCTCTCTGTCCAATCCGGGTCACTATATTCTGGAAATAATACAGTCTAAGCTGGTTGCAGTAATAACATGTATACTGATTTTATTTGTTGGAATTATATTAATTATCCTGGATATACCAATCAACCTACAGACCGATAAAAATCACGAATTGTTATATCTTGGTCTTTTTGCCGTCAGTATTTCAATCTGGTGCCTGACCGAAACCAATATTTTACAGCTTTTTATCGGTGATAGTGCGATGCTGTCTGTACTTTCCTGTTGCTCCTTAATGCTGATTTCTATTCCAATGGTACTCTATCTGGATTCTGCCTTTGGATTTCGTCATCAATTTGTAGTTCCATTTATCAGCATCTTATCCTTTACAGGATTTGTGGTATGTATGGCACTTCATTTTCTGAAAATTGCAGATTTTCATGATACCTTACGAATTACACATATTATTTTGGGTATTTCCGCTGTTTTGCTGTTCTATACAATTATTCGCAGTTCACTAATCAAAGGAAAAAGTCAGAGTCGAAACCTTTACCGGGCTTTGAGAGGTATTGGTTTATGTTCCATATCTATTGCAACCGGGATTGATATTCTTCGGTTTTATTTAGGTAATAGTGGTGATTCAGCTTTATTTGTTCGAATTGGCCTTTTGATTTTTATAATCTGCTATGGCACTTCCAGCCTGGAGAAAACCATAAACGCAGTCAAGCTGGGTATTCAAACGGAGTTTGTCAGTCAATTAGCCTATCATGACGGGTTAACCGGAATCGGCAACCGCACTTCTTTTCAGGAACATATGGTAAGTCTGGAAAACCAGAAACAGGAGCTATCTCCTATTAGTATTGTCGTTTTTGATGTCAATGACCTTAAATTTATTAATGACTATTTTGGGCACCCTGCCGGAGATCGCATGTTGATACAAAGTGCGGATTTCATTCAACAAGCTTTTACTCCTCAGCAAGGGGACTGCTACCGAATTGGCGGAGATGAATTTTCCGTACTGATTAGCGGTAATCAGGCAAAAGAACGATGTGAGCAAGGAATAAAACAATTTCAGCAGCTTGTGACTGAATATAACGAAAATTCCGATAAACCATTTCCAATTCGAATTGCATATGGGTATTCTGTATATGACCATGCATCCGCGGAGAAAAAACTAATGGAAGTTTTTAAAGAAGCTGATACCAGTATGTATTTGAATAAAAAATGGATAAAAAAGAATTTAGGAAGTTTGGAAAACCATTTTATCAATACTACTACCAAACTATCTCATGAAGGTTAAGAAAGGACACCACTATGCCATCTGTATATGCACATTACCGTTTTGGTAAAGATATGTTTCAATTATTACCACCTGAACTAAAAGAAATGATTCAGCCTTATCGGGATCTTTATAACATCGGACTACAGGGACCCGATTTGCTATTCTTTTACCGTCCGGTTTTTCACAATTATGTAAATCGGCTGGGATATCAGATTCATGATTGGAAGGGAAAGAAGTTTTTTCAGACAGCTGTCCGTCTGATTCGAAGCCAGAAACACAAAGAGATTTTTCTTTCTTATATCTGCGGCGTTCTCTGTCATTATGCTCTGGACCTTACCTGCCATCCATATGTAGACTCATTGGTATCTACAAAGAATTTAAATCACTGTGCCATTGTAGCGGCCGTTGA
>CAMEWU010000034.1 GCA_945946715.1 uncultured Clostridium sp.
TAACCAAAATAAACGGAACCGGATTGGTGGTATGAGCTGTATGTGGTGCTCCTGTCTCATAATCAATCATTTTCTCTGCATTACCGTGGTCTGCACAGATAAATAAGACACCGCCAACCTCTTTCACAGCTTCTACAGTTGCACCTACGCACTGGTCAACCCGTTCCACAGCCTTGATTGCTGCCGGTATAACACCTGTATGACCAACCATATCCGGATTTGCAAAGTTAATGATAATAACATCATATTTATCTGACTTAATTGCATCCACTAAGTTCACCCCTACTTCCGGAGCACTCATTTCCGGCTGTAAATCATAAGTAGCAACTGCCGGTGACTTTACCAGAGTACGACTTTCATCTTTATTCGGTTCTTCTACACCGCCATTAAAGAAGAAGGTAACATGTGCATATTTTTCTGTCTCAGCCAGACGAAGCTGGGTTTTGCCACAAGCAGCCAGATATTCACCAAAGGTATTGGTTACGGATTCCTTCTTAAAGGCAACATATTTATTCTCGATGGTCTCATCATAATCAGTGAAACATACATAAGTTAAAGGCATAAACCCATTCCTACGCTCGAATCCGGTAAATTCCTTATCACAGAAGGAACGGGTAATCTCTCTTGCACGATCCGGACGGAAGTTAAAGAAAATAACAGAATCATTTGGCTTTACTAAAGATAAAGGCTTGCCTGCCTCATCTACGATAACAGTAGGCAGCACAAACTCATCTGTCACATCATTTGCATAGGAATCTGCCATAGCCTGTACAGCATCCGTTGCTTTTTCTCCTTCTCCATATACCAATGAAGCATATGCTTTTTCTACACGGTCCCAACGATTATCCCGGTCCATAGCATAATAACGGCCTGATAGCGAAGCAATCTTACCAACACCGATTTCTTTCATCTTGTCTTCTAATTCTGCAACGAAATCCTTACCGGATGCCGGTGGAGTGTCACGTCCATCTAAAAATGGATGAACATATACATTTTCAATTCCCTGTTTCTTGCAAAGTTCCAGTAAGCCATATAAATGAGTATTGTGACTGTGTACACCACCATCAGATAACAATCCCCATAAATGCAAGTCGGAATTATTCTTTTTCACATTCTCAACTGCACGTAACAATTCTTCATTTTCAAAGAAATCACCATCATCGATTGATTTGGTAATACGAGTTAATTCCTGATATACAATACGTCCGGCACCAATATTCAAATGTCCAACCTCGGAATTTCCCATCTGACCATCTGGAAGACCAACTGCCAGTCCGGAAGCATTTCCCTTTACAAATGGACATTCTTTCATTAATTTATCCATGACAGGTGTATTTGCCTGGGCAATGGCATTGCCCTCCACCTTGTCATTCAAACCATAGCCATCAAGTACCATTAACACAACTGGTTTTTTACTCATTTTCCTATCTCCTTTGAATGTATTATATTCATTATATCTTTTTCACCGTACTTATATTAGCATAATAACTATCAGCATTCAACCAAAAAATCCTGTTCCATTTTCACTTAGCAGAATTGTTTTATTAGATATTGAATATTTTTAAAAAGGGGTAATGCCACTTGACATTACCCCTAAAATCACATGTTCATATGCTTATATAAAACTTATGCATTCACAATCTTACCAAAGTCAGCCTTCAATGAAGCACCACCAATTAAACCACCATCAATATCCGGTTTTGCAAGTAATTCTGCTGCATTACCTGCATTCATAGAACCGCCATACTGAATACGTACAGCTTCTGCTGTAGCTTCGTCATACATCTCAGCGATTAAATCACGGATACCCTTACATACTTCCTGTGCCTGATCAGAAGTAGCTGTCTTACCGGTTCCGATTGCCCAGATTGGCTCATAAGCAATAACCATGGTCTTAACCTGATCTGCTGTAATACCAGCCAAATCAGACTTAATCTGAAGGCGAATCCAATCCATGGTGACACCCAGTTCTCTCTGCTCTAATGATTCACCACAGCAAAGAATTGGAGTAATACCAGCCTCAAATGCCTTCTTAACCTTCTTATTTAATAACACATCATCTTCCTTGAAATAATCACGACGCTCAGAATGACCGATAATAACATATTTAACGCCTGCATCAACTAACATTGCTGCAGAAACTTCACCGGTATAAGCACCACTTTCCTCAAAGTACATGTTCTCAGCACCAACTGCAACATTTGTACCCTTTGTAGCTTCTACAACCGGTACAATATCAATTGCAGGTACGCAATATACAACATCTACTTCATCATTCTTTACTAAATCCTTTAATTCATTCACTAATGCAACTGCCTCACTTGGAGTCTTGTTCATCTTCCAGTTTCCGGCAATAATCTTTTTTCTAGACATTTTTTTATCTCCTTAATTTACACTATTTGTAGAATTAATAACTGATGCTATTATTCTTTGGCTTAGATGTTTTAATTAATATAATTCCAACAACCAGACATACGATTCCGAATACACCGAACAAGATTGCAAAAGCAATACCAAAGCCACCAAAAACTCCGCCCAGTGTACCAAAGGTTGCCTCTGTCAGCTCCGGAACCCTGCATTCTTCCGGCTGATTATCATTATAATAAACCGTTACACCCGTTCCTACTGGATAGCCGGAAGACTGCATATTAAAATCAACTTCATAAATACCACCATCAACTTCATACTGAATGGTAGTAACAGAGTCTTCCACGCTTACTACTTCACCATAACAGCTCATGGTTGTTGATTTCTGAAGAAAGCCATCATCCGAATTGGAATTTGCCTGAAAAGCAATGCCCAGACCGCCAAATACAACTCCAAAAATAATAGCAAATAAAATACCAAAGCCACCAAGAACTGTTAAAACAATACCAATTACTTTTTTCATTATAACGCTTCCTTATTTATCGTTTGCTGCTGCAACACCAGGTAATTCCTTACCCTCTAAGAATTCAAGAGAAGCACCACCACCGGTTGAAATATGAGACATCTTAGAACCATAACCCAACTGGTTTACTGCTGCTGCAGAATCACCACCACCGATAATGGTTGTAGCATCTGTCTCAGCTAAAGCTGCAGCAACTGCCTTTGTACCGGCTGCTAAAGTAGGATTCTCAAATACACCCATAGGTCCATTCCATACAACGGTCTTTGCAGTCTTAACAGCTTCTGAGTAAAGTGCAATTGTCTTAGGTCCGATATCGCAAGCTTCCTTATCTGCTGACATCTTGTCTGCATCAAATACAGTAATATCAACCGGAGCATCGATTGGATTTGGGAATTCATCAATCATAACTGAATCTACAGGAAGCAATAACTTCTTTCCAAGCTTTTCAGCCTTCTCCATCATTTCCTTACAGTAATCAATCTTTGTATCATCTACTAATGACTTACCGATTTCATATCCCTTTGCCTTTAAGAAGGTATAAGCCATACCACCACCAATGATTAAGGTATCACACTTCTCTAACAGGTTTGAGATAACATTTAACTTATCTGCAACCTTTGCACCACCAAGGATAGCAACGAAAGGTCTTACCGGATTCTCTACTGCATTTCCTAAGAAATCAATTTCCTTCTGCATTAAGTAACCTACAACTGCTGTATCTACTAATGCAGCAACACCAACATTTGAGCAGTGTGCTCTATGTGCAGTACCGAATGCATCATTTACAAATACATCGCAAAGACTTGCTAAATCCTTACTAAATGCTTCACCATTCTTTGTCTCTTCCGGTCTGAAACGGGTATTCTCTAATAAGATAATTTCGCCATCCTTCATAGCATCTACAGCAGCTTTTACTGTATCATCAACAACTACCGGACTTGGAACAAACTTAACTTCCTGATTTAATAATTCTGATAAACGAACAGCAACAGGTGCAAGTGTCTTTGTCTGCTTGTCCTCTTCTGTCTTCACCTTACCAAGATGTGAGCAAAGAATAATCTTGCCTCCATCAGCAACTAACTTTTTAATAGTAGGAAGGGCTGCAACCAGACGATTTTCATCGGTAATTTTTCCTTCCTTCAAAGGTACATTAAAGTCACAACGAACCAATACTCTCTTGCCCTTTACGTTAATATCATCTACGGATTTCTTATTCAGCATATTTATTGCTCCTTTCACTTTTAACATTTTATTCAACTTCGGTGTTCGCACTACCGAAGGAATTTTCAAATAACAATTTAAGGGCCCGGTCCACGAAGACCGGACCCTTAAGGTCAATTAATATTCGAATTAGGATTATGCTAATTCAGCAAAGTACTTAATAGTACGAACCATCTGGCTTGTGTATGAGTTCTCGTTGTCATACCATGAAACTACCTGTACTTCATATAAGTCGTCAGAAATCTGAGCAACCATAGTCTGAGTAGCATCGAATAATGAACCATATCTCATACCTACGATATCTGAAGATACGATTTCTTCTTCGTTGTAACCGAATGACTCAGAAGCAGCAGCCTTCATAGCAGCATTGATTCCATCTTTAGTTACGCCAGCCTTCTTAACAACTGCTGTTAAGATTGTGGTAGAACCTGTTGGAACAGGTACACGCTGTGCAGAACCAATTAACTTACCATTTAACTCTGGGATAACTAAACCAATTGCCTTAGCAGCACCGGTAGAGTTCGGAACGATATTAACAGCTGCAGCACGTGCTCTTCTTAAATCGCCCTTTCTGTGTGGTCCGTCAAGTACCATCTGGTCACCTGTATATGCATGGATAGTAGCCATGATACCAGACTGGATTGGAGCGTAATCATTCAATGCCTTAGCCATAGGAGCCAAGCAGTTTGTTGTACAAGAAGCAGCAGAAATAATCTTATCCTCTGCTGTTAATGTATTCTCATTTACGCTGTATACGATGGTCTTTAAGTCATTACCTGCTGGAGCAGAAATAACAACCTTCTTAGCACCTGCATCAATATGAGCCTGAGACTTAGCCTTAGATACATAGAAACCTGTACACTCCAGTACTACGTCTACGTCTAATTCGCCCCAAGGAAGTTCAGCAGCGTTAGCCATAGCATAAATCTTTAAGGTCTTACCACATACTGTGATTGTACCAGCTTCATCATCTGCTGAAACCTGATCAGCATACTGATACTTACCCTGTGAAGAGTCATACTTTAATAAGTGT
Source organism: uncultured Clostridium sp. (assembly GCA_945946715.1). Taxonomy (GTDB): domain Bacteria; phylum Bacillota; class Clostridia; order Lachnospirales; family Lachnospiraceae; genus CAG-632. Next base: position 5,145 of record CAMEWU010000034.1, read on the forward strand.
GCTAACATTGAAGGCTTGGTTAAGTCGTTGATAGCAACAACCTCATATCCTTCTGCATCGAACATCTGTCTGAATGCAAGACGACCAATACGTCCAAATCCATTAATTGCAACTTTTACTGCCATTTGAAAATTCCTCCTGTAAAGTGAATATTAATTTTTATAATACACCGTCTTTCGGCGGTTATTAATCAGTGAAATTCACACTAATATAATACAGTCTTTGTCCAAAAATTTCAAGCCTATTTAAAAAAAAGATAGGAAAATTGAAATTCCAATGCCAATCTTGCTATTTCCCCGATGTATTCTATCCATTTTTTATATTTCTTATTAAACAAAATTATCTTATACACACATTCTTTTACAACTGTGCTATAATGCATGATATAAGTCCAGACACTAAAAGGAGGCGTTTCCCATGATTCTTGCTGATTGCCATGTACATTCGGAATTTTCCAGTGATTCACAGGCACCTTTATCTCAAATAATTGAACAGGCAATTGCCAAACATATGCACTATTTCTATTTGACCGATCATCATGATATCGATTTTCCCATAGAGGCTGCCAACGGTCTTGATTTCCAATTAGATACCATCCATTATCTGGAAGCTTTGGCATGCTTAAAAGCAGACTATTATGATATAATTAAGGTCCGTACCGGTGTAGAATTAGGTTTAATGACTCATATCGCAGATAAATTAAATGAATACACGAACCAATTCTCCTTTGACTTTATCATTGGTTCTTCCCATTTGGTACGGGGAATGGATCCTTATTACCCATCTTACTATGATGGACGTTCTCAAAAAGAGGCTTATCAGGAATATTTTGAATCAATCTATGACAATATACAGACATTTGATGATTATGATGTTTATGGACATCTGGATTATGTGGTGCGCTACGGTCCTGACAAATCATTCCAGTGGAAATTTCAAGATTATGCAGATATATTTGAAGCTATTTTAACTTGTCTGATTAAAAAAGGAAAGGGAATTGAAATCAACACCGCCGGATTATACAAAGGTCTGGGTTATCCACATCCTCATAAAGACATTCTCAAGATGTACAAAGAACTTGGTGGAGAAATCATTACAATTGGAAGCGATGCCCATTCACCGGAATACTTAGGATATGGGTTTGATGTGGCGGAACAATTATTAAACTCCTGTGGCTTCCGTTATTATACTCTTTTCAAAAACCGTAAGCCGGAATTCTTTCCCATTCAAACAATTTAGTTACAATTATCTGTCGATGTATGTTGTGGCACCGGGCAACCTTACCCGATGCCACAATTTCTATTCTTTCCCTGTTATAATAATTGTTTTCTTTGAAAATCTTCATACTCCGGTGACTCTTTTCGCAATTCCTCAATTATTATTTTCAGCTTATTCACTACTTCGTCTATTTCCTGCATTGTATTTTCCTCTCCCAGTGTCATACGCAAAGTACCGTTTTGATACTCATCCGGAACATGAATCGCCTTCATTACATGAGATGGCTTTGTGGAACCGGAATTGCAGGCAGAACCTCCGGATGCATATATCTGCTCCATATCCAATAGAATTAAAAGCGATTCACTATTTACAAATCGAAAGGATACATTTACATTATTGGGCAATCGATACCACCGATGTCCATTCACTCGGGAAAAAGGAATTTCTTTCTGAATGCGTTCCATCAAATGCTCTCTTAACAAGGTTTCTTTTTTCATTTTCTCTCCCATTTTGCTTGCTGCCAGTTCCAATGCAGTTCCCATACCGATAATTCCGGGTACATTTTCTGTACCTGCCCGAAAACCATGTTCCTGACCGCCTCCTTCCAGCAGATTGTGAAGCGGAATCCCTTTTTGGACATACAAAAATCCAATTCCTTTCGGACCTCCAAACTTATGTGCACTTGCACTCAGCATCTGTATCCGACTTTTTCTTACATTAATTGGTATTTGCCCGCATGCCTGAACTGCATCTGTATGAAAAGGAATTCCATACTCCTGTGCCAAAATGCCGATTTCATCAACAGGCTGAATGGTTCCGATTTCATTATTTGCATACATAATCGAAATCAAGGCTGTATTTTTTTGTATTTTTTGTCTTAAGTTTTCCACACGAATCCGGCCTCTCCCATCAACCGGAAGAAATGTCACCTGACCACCTGACTGTTGAAAACGTTTACAGCTATGTCCTACTGCATGGTGTTCAATATTCGATGTTATGATATGAACCGGCTGGTTTCTTTTGTTACTTGTTGCAGTTTGGATTGCCCAATTATCAGCTTCCGTACCTCCTGAAGTAAAATAAATCTCTTCCGGCAAGGCACCAATAATATCTGCAATGGTTTCCCGTACTGCATTTATTCTCTTTCGCACTTCCTGACTGGGCTGATACACACTGGAAGGATTAAAAAAATCTTTGGTATAATAGGGTTTCATCACTTCTACTACTTCCGGCAATGTTGCCGTAGTTGCTGCATGGTCCAGATAAATTCCAGCCATTCGACTTCCACTCCTGTCTATATTTAGTCATGATTATTCCCCAAAACCCATATAATGTGAATAAGAACCTTCTGAGGCTGTTTCATGACATCTACCACAAAGCATTCCATCATAAAAGGCACGCTGATTCTCACAATTGCCGGGATTTTGTCCCGCCTTTTAGGGTTCTATAATAGAATATTCTTAACCAATCTATTCGGTGCCAGAGAATTAGGTGTATACCAAATGATTTTTCCTGTATATATGGTAATTTTCAGTTTTTGTTGTCAAGGAATTCAGACTGCTCTTACCAGACAGGTTGCAAGACCGGATTTTGATTCTTTACATTCTCGTACCTGTCTTCTTCGCTGTGCCACTCTGATTTCAACCGGATTATCCATTCTGTGTAGCTTATTTGTATATTGTGGTGCGGATTGGATCAGTCTGCAACTCCTACATTCTATGGAATGTGCTACCTGCCTTCGCATCTTATCTGCAGCCTTCCCATTTGTCTCAGTGAAGGGATGTCTGACCGGTTATTATATCGGCATTCAAAAATCGGGAGTAACCGCCTGGAGTCAGCTTCTGGAACAAATTGCAAAAATTGGAAGTGTATATCTTCTGGCTTCCATATTATTACAAGTGGAGCCGAAAGCCTACTTCGGTGTTTATGGCATTGTTGCCGGAGAAATCATTTCTTGTCTCTGGATGATTGGATGCTACTTCTGGGAATATAGACATCAAAAACGTTCCACCGGCGCCTGCCGCTCCCAGTACAGTGATTCTGGAATTCATTATCGAAAAGAGCTTTTGAAAGACGCATTACCTCTAACTACCAATCGACTTTCCCTTACTGCATTGCAAGGATTAGAGGCTGTTTTAATTCCACATATGCTAAATATATATTATCAGGATGGAGACGCCTCTCTAATTCTATTTGGCACCTTAACCGGCATGGTACTGCCCTGTATCATGTTTCCAACTACCTTAACCTCTTCCCTTGCAACTATGCTTTTACCTGCCATTTCTTCGGAATACAATCAGGAGCACCTGAACAGCATTCGAAATATTATCAAAAAAAGCACCTGGTTCTGCATTCTGATTGGCATAGCCAGCAGTTTGTTTTTATTTCTGTTAGGTAAATGGATTGGCAAACTATTATTTAATAGTAGTACAGCCGGAGAATTACTTTTCCAATTTGCCTTATTATGTCCTTTCATTTATCTTTCTTCCTGCCTGGCAAGTATCATTAACGGGCTGGGGAAGGCTGCTGTAAATCTTTTATACTCCATACTAGGCATTGGAATCCGAATTGGCTTTATTCTTTGGCTGGTACCTACTATTGGACTTACCGGATATATGTGGGGCATGATGATCAGTTATCTGTTACAAACAGGTCTGCTGATTTACACGATTTACCGTCAGATATCTGTCAGAAACACTCTTTCATAATAAACCGGGCGGCAAAATGTTTTTCAACTTTGCCGCCCGGTGCATTCCTTATTTGGTTTCTTCTGTCTCTATACCTTCATCATTTGATTCTTCTTCATTGGATTCATCAACTGCCTCATTCGTATCTAAATCATCAATTTCTGAGATTTCTTCTTCTCTGTCGTTTTTCTTTTGCTTTCCTTCGGAACGTTTCTTTCGGAACACAACAATTATAATTCCGGTAACCAAAAGCAATGCAGGCATACCAATCACCGCAATACCACTAATCGTATAAAACTGTGATTTTGTATATGCATTCGTTTCAAATGTCATTTCTTTTCCACGAATAGATATTTTCTCAGTATCACCCAATAAATAATTTAATCCATTCAGAAAAAAATTACTGTTATTTCCGGACACAACTTCATCAACTTCATCTGATAACACATTAGACGAAGAAAGAATCAAAACAGAACCTGCATTCTCTTTTTCTGCCAATGTCGCCAGATAAAACGGTCCCAAAATATCATCATCTTCCCTTGATATATAGTCAGAATCCAAATTAACCTTTGAATATGCATAGTCCGAAGTTGCCAGTAAGCCGGTAACTGTGCAATCACTTTTGTTCAGGTCTGATAATCCTTTTGCCACCGGTACTATCATTACACGATTTGATTCATAAAATTCATGGGTAATTTCTGTATCCTCAATAATCGGAAGAATATATGTGGCTGTTGCCATATCACTTCCGGCACCGTAAATCATATTTAGATTTTGTTCCATTACGATACCTTCTGCCACTTCAATTCCATATTCAGCCATCAAGGCTTCCAGATTCTCTAATGATACTTCCGCCTCAATAATATAGTATACCTTTCCACCCTGTTCCAGATATTTCCTGATTTTATTGCAATCTTCTTTTGAAAAATCACTTGTTGGTGCATTAATCAGTAATATATCCGCATCCTCCGGCACAGCAGATTCATTTAACAGGAGAACAGACTCTAAACTATAATTGTCACGCATCAACTGAGTTTCTACTGCCGAGGAAAGTGTTAATTCATTATGACCGCTAGTCTGGTAAATAATTGCGGTATCACCATCATTCACTTTATTAATCGCTGCTGTTAACAATGCTTCCAATTCATATGAAAGATTAAAACTATTATAATTTGCACCGCTCCTCTGTTCAATAAACTCAGCCGAATCCAGATATACATGTCGGTCACCACAGACTACAATAATACTATCCGGATTTATTTCTGTCTCATCTGTATATGCATTTGCAAAACTTGGATATAAAGATAAATCACGATACTTAATCAGTATATGATTGCTGTTCTTTTCATATTGCTGCACAATCTGCTTGTAATCCAGAGGAAATCCTTCTTCTGAATCCAAGATATAAATGGTAATATCCTGTTCCAAACTACCAACAATCTTTTCCGTCTGCTCTGATACAGAATAGATTTTTTTCGGTGTCAAATCCCAGGAAACCTGAAATTTGTCAACAATCATATTTAACGCAATTGCTATTGCTATAATCCCAATGATAAAACTGGCAGAAAATACACCCAGCTTTAATCGTTTGTTTTGTTTCATATTCTGCACCTCCTTACCGCCATCTACGATTTTCAATTACTTGTGTGGTGATGAACAGTGCCACGCAGGTAACAGATAAAAAGAATACAACTGTAGACAAATTCACAATTCCATTCAAAAATTCTTCATAACGTTTCTCAATGGATAACCAGTTCAAAGTAGTTGTTAACCCGTATGTAAACCATTCCTGCTTCCAAAAGTACAGACCTGTAAGCAGACCGGCTCCTGCCACGAAAGCCCCCACAGAAATCTGGATTTTTTTCGTATCAAAATAAAACAAAACAGCAATTCCAATTACAACCAGACTGAAAAATATTAATGTTGGTATCTTTCCTTCCGGTAACAAAGATACAATTAGTTTTGAAAACAGTGTTAACAGACCAAAAACTGCTGTTACGATTACTGCAATCACCGGTTCTTCCGTCAGGCTGGATATTAAGGTACCCACTGCTATCATACAAAGTGAAAATAAGATAATCCCCAGATATCCACTTATGGTATTTGCCACCGGAAGGCTTCCATTAACAGCAATGATAACCGGGAATACTGTAATTAGCATCAATCCGGCAAAAAATACAGTGACACATGCCAGATATTTTCCCAATACAATTTTCCAGACAGATACCGGTGCTGTCAGAAGAAGTTGATCCGTTCTTTGCTTCTTTTCCTCTGAAAACATCCGCATGGTAAGAATGGGAATGGCAATGGCATAAATAAAAATCATATAATAAAAATTACTTAATACATAGCTGGCAAAATCATTATAGCCATAGGCAATATTTGCAATAGCAAAAAATACTCCGGTAACGCAAACAAACAGTGCCAGATATATGTATGCCTGCATGGAGGTCATATAAGATTTCAATTCCCGTTTATAAATTGCTAACATTCTTCCTCCTCCTTACCGGTTAATTTCATAAATACTTCTTCCAATGATAGTTGCTCTACATTAATGCTGTAAACAATCATTTGATTTTGTGCAAATAACAGGAAAAGTTCATCCCGTATATCCTCTTCTTTAGCAGAAACAACTTGAAGTTCAAATACTCCTTTTTCTACTTCCTGTACCATGGAATATCGTTTTACCATTGAAGATTCTCTTAACAATTTATGAATTTCCTGATCGTTACCTTTCACAATCACCCGAAGCTGCTTTTGGTTAGAATGCTCCTGCTCTAACTGTTTTGTCTCATTCTTAGCAGCAATTTTGCCTTCATCCAAAATAATGATATGGTCGCAGATTGTTTCAATCTCAGACAAAATGTGAGAACTAATCATTACCGTATGCGTGCCTGCTAAAGAACGAATTAAGCTACGCATTTCAATAATCTGATTTGGATCCAGTCCTACCATAGGCTCATCCAAGATGAGAAGTGGAGGGTCACCAATCAAGGCTTGCGCTAATCCCACTCTTTGTTTATATCCTTTTGACAAATGACGAATCAACATATTTTCCCGTTCCGTCAGACGAATCTTTTCCATAATATCTTTTGCTTCCTGCCGGGCATCCTTTGCCTTCAAGCCTTTTAATTCACCAACAAACTCCAAATATTCCCGAACCGTCATTTTATCATATAATGGTGGTTGTTCCGGCAAATAACCAATCAACCTTTTTGCCTGATTCGGATGTTCCAACAAATCAATTCCCTGAATCCGGACATCCCCCGAAGTTGCTGACAAATAGCCAGTAATAATATTCATCGTAGTAGACTTTCCTGCACCATTTTGTCCAAGCAAACCAACAATCTGCCCTTCCTCCAGATGAAAGCTGATACCCTTCAGTGCTTCATGTCCACCATAATGCTTAACCAGATTTTCTACAAGCAGCATAATGTTCCTCCTTTACCTCCAATGCATCACAATAGCATTATCTTAATACAAAAATACGTCTAAATTGTGTCTAAAACCCATTAAAAATCGTTGCAATAGAAGGATACTCTTCTACATTTCCTGCCAGTGTAACACTTATCAGTTCCGGACAACAGTACCGATTCAAATAATTCATAATATCAGATTCTGTTACTTTGCTTAATTCCTCTAATGTTTCCTCCATGGTTACAATCCGACCCATATATATCAGATTTCTGGCATTATTATTCATTCGATTATGTGTATTTTCCATAGACAGTAACAGTTCAGAACGAATTTGTGACATAGTTTGATCCATTTCTTCCCGGGTAGGTCCTTGTCGGGTCAGACGTTCCAATTCTGTAATAATTCCCTGATATACCCGCTCCAGATTTTCTTCACTCATTCCACAATAGATTTGAAACGTTCCGGTCTGATGATAGGAGCTGCCATAAGAATATAAACTGTAGCACAGCCCTTCCTCTTCACGAATCTGCTGAAACAAGCGTGAACTGGAACTTCCACCGATAATGTTATTTCCAATGGACAACACATAACTGTCTGAATCCACATGGGATACTCCGGGGAATCCAATACACAGATGAATCTGTTCTGTTTCTTTTTGAAACAACTTTTTTGCCGGTTGATATACAGGCTTTGGCGAAGCCAAACGACAGCTTCCGGTTGGAATTCTGCCAAAATACTGTTCCAGCAAATCGCAAACCTCAGCTACTTCTACATTTCCTGCTACGGAGATAAGCATACGGCTGGCAACATAGTTTTCCTGCCAAAACTGAACCAGCTCCTCTCTGGTTATCCGCTTTACATTCTGTTCATCCCCGGAAATGATATAGCCCAAAGGATGATCTTTCCAAACCAGCTTTTGCAATTGCTCCTGTACCATATCTTCCGGTGAATCTTCATACATATCGATTTCATCCAGAATGACACCTTTTTCCTTCTGTAAATCCTTATCATCAAATACAGAATTACTAAACATATCACCCAAAAGCTCAGCCATTGCAGGCAAATGTTCGTCCAAGACTCTGGCATAATAGCATGTTAATTCCTTTGCCGTATATGCATTCATATCATCTCCCAGCAATGCAGTCTCCATAGCAAGCTGTCTTGCTGACCGTTTACTGGTACCCTTAAACATCATATGTTCAATCATATGGGAAATTCCGTTATTTTCTATAGTTTCATATGCGGAACCCGTCTCAACATAAATGCCCAATGCAACCGAACGCACATTGGGCACTGTCTCAACCACAGTTCTTATCCCGTTGGATAATTTTCTGATTTCTATCATATTTATATTCCTTTTATTCCCTCTCTTATATCAAATCTTTTCGTGCTCTTGGATGTGCCTGATTATACACCTCTTTCAAACGCACAGCATTTTTCTTTATATAAATCTGAGTTGTTGAAATATCAGAATGTCCTAACATTTCCTGCACAGCTTTTAAATCAGCACCATTATCTACCAGATGGGTAGCGAAAGAATGCCGAATCATATGCGGAGTAATGTCTTTCTTAATTCCGGCCTTTGCTGCATAAGATTTAATAATTTTCCAAAAGCCCTGTCTGGTCATAGGGGTTCCCTGACAATTAGCGAACAAATAATCCGCATTTTGACACAATTGCCCCCGTGCAACATTCATATAACGAGTCAAAGCATCTTTTGCTGCATTTTCAAATGGTATAACCCGTTCTTTTTCCTCATCCCTACAGCAAATATAATTCATGCTTAAGTTTACATCCTGTACTTTCAGTGAAATCAACTCAGAAACACGAATCCCTGTTGCATATAACAACTCTAGCATTGCCTTATCACGCAGTTCCTTTACGCTGTTGCCGGATGGCTGTGCCAACAATAGATTCATTTCCTCTACTGATAGCGTTTCCGGTACTCTTTTTTCAACCTTTGGTGGTTTCAGTTGCTCAGATGGATCTTGTGTTAAAATTCCCTGCCGTAGCAAATACATAAAAAATGCACGAATTGATGCAATGCTTCTGGAAATTGTTGCAGAAGAAAGTCCCTGTCGTTCCAAATATAGAGCATAACTGGTCAAATTAGTTGCCGAAATCTCATTAATGGAATGCTTTCCGTTTTCATTCATGTAATTTTCTAACTTTACTAAATCCCTAATATAAGCAGCAATTGTATTCTGGCTGGAACGCTTAACTGTGCTTAAATAGTTCTCAAAAAGTTCTATTTCTTCCTTCATTCAACAATTCCTTTCAAAATTTGTCGATACAAAGCTATTATAATTAGAAATCTCTGTAAAATCAAATACATTTTGCACATTTATCTATTCTTTTTTACAAAATCATCAAGTTTGGGATATCCATTGCAATAATTCAGGCGAAATCCACATTTCCATTAAGATTCCAACACAGGTAATGAGCACCGGAACAACTATACATAACAGCCATTTCTTAGATCTATTTTGTGTTGATTGCCTTATCTGCTCTTTTCCTTTTAAAAACAACCAGACGGCAAGTAAATAACAGATTCCCTGAGGCAAAAAGCACCCTATTGCCATATATAATCCCTGAATTCCTATTCTCATGGTTTCCAAAGAGAGAAACATCCCCCAAAGGAACCCA
>CAMEWU010000035.1 GCA_945946715.1 uncultured Clostridium sp.
TACAGTATTGGAGCAGGAATGCATTATTTATGAGGACTTATATCAGGTGTCTGATACAAAAACACAGTCCATTGTAAAGGGTGATATTGAACAGCTCCAGAAGATTACCGAAAAGGAACAGGATGTTATAGATAAGGTTCTGGTGTTAGAAAAACGCAGACAGGGTATTGTAGATAACATTGCTGTAGTACTGAATCGAAATGGAAAAACTATGACAATTGCTGATATTGTCCGTGTGATGGAGAATCAACCGGAATTTCAAAAGCCTCTCAGTGAGTTGCATCATCGGTTGCGAACTGTGGTAATGCAGCTGCAACAGGTGAATGCACAAAATCGGGATTTGTTGGAAAATGCACTTGAGATGACGGAATTCAATATCAATATCCTTCAAACTGCAGGCCAGGCACCGGAAACTGCGAATTATGACAAGAAGTCTTATAGTGGCGATATGTTGGGCGTGGCATACAGTCAGTTTGACAGTAAAAGCTGATAAAGTAAGGAGATGGACATATGGCGGGAACGATGGGAAGGATGTACATTGGTACTTCCGGCTTACAGGCACATCAGAATGCAATTAATACAACTGCACATAACTTAACAAATTTGGACACTGAAGGCTATTCCCGTCAACAGGTATTGATGGCCGACCGGGCTTATCAGAATCTGGGATATACCAAGGTTGGAATTAAACAGACCGGGCTTGGAACGAAAGTTGAAGAGACCAGGACTACCAGGGATAAGTATCTGGATAATAAGTATCGGATTCAAACCGGAAGACAGTACTACTATCAGGCTAAGTCAGAAGTGATTAATGAGGCACAGGAGTATTTTGGTGAAACGGAAGGCAGTACATTCCAGGATTACATGAAAAACTTATGGAACTCGATTCAGGAAGTGCAGAAAGAACCAAATAGCTTCGTAAAACGGACTGCTTTGGTGGCAACGGCATCTTCATTTGTGGATCGTGCCAGTGAAATATATACACAGTTAAAGACCTATCAAAGAAATCTCAATGATGAGATTCAGGATCAGGCAGATAAAATCAATAAGATTGCAAAAGAAATCTATGATTTGAATGAAAAGATATTGAAATGTGAGGCGGGAAAATTAGAGTCCGCCAATGATTATAAAGATGCAAGAAACCAGGCTTTGGATGAACTATCCAGTTTGATTTCTGTTGAAGTTCGGGAGCAATCCAATGGAACTGTTAACGTATATGCGGAGGAACATCTTCTGGTATCAGATGATAGAACCTTTGAAATTGGAACCAGGCCGGTGGCCCCAGGTTCTGATTTGCTTACCGTATATTGGAAATCAGATGATACAACCGTGTTTAATTTAGAAAGAAATAGTGTGGCAGGAGATAATTCTGATACCGGTTCCCTGAAAGGAATGTTATCTGCCAGAGGAGACTATACACCGGATTATACGGATATCCCACTAAGAGAGAATTATGGGAATGAAGCTGATTATCAGAATGCGTTGCAAACCTATAATCGTACTTTGAATAACCGGGATATTGCAAGCCTGATTTCTCAGTTTGATCAGTTAATTCATGGTATGGTGACCAGGATTAATGATGTGCTCTGCCCTAATACTACAATTACGGATACCAGAGGCATGACTTACACTATTTTGAATACGGAAATTGCGGGTAAAGGCTTTGGAGAAGGCAATGATATTCAGGGAATAGAGCTGTTTACCCGAAAAGGTGTTGACCGTTATCGGGAACAGACAATAACTGTGTTGGATGGAAGTGGAAATCCAACGACTAAAACGGTTCAAGTGTATCAGCCGGAGAATCCGGATGATTATTATTCGTTATATACAGTAGAGCAGATTCAGATTAATGATGTACTGGTCAAGAATCCGGCATTGTTACCGTTAACCAAGGTGAATGGAGAAGAATACCAGGATGTAGCAAATCAACTGTTAGAGCTTTGGAATGAAGATTTTGCTACCTTAGACCCGAATACATTAGTTATGAATAATTTTGACGGTTATTATACTGCAATGGTTGGAGATTATGCAAACAAGGGATATACATATACCAGTATTGCAGAGAAGCAGGCAACTCTGGTAAATGAAGTAAATAATCAGCGGCAACAAGTGTTAGGCGTGTCGTCTGACGAGGAACTTACCAATTTGATTCGATATCAGCATGCGTATAATGCATCTTCCCGGTATATAACCGTTGTTTCAGACATGATAGCACATATAATAGAAAAGCTGGGAGCTTAGCGGAAATCAGGAAAAGGATGTGAGACGATGGCAGCAACATTTTTAGGGCTGAATACAACAAAATCAGGACTGAATTATTATCAGGCGGCAATCAATACAACGGCACATAATGTATCCAATGCTGAAACAAAAGGCTATTCCCGGCAAACGGTCACCAGCAAAGCGTCTAATGCATTACGGTTAGGCAATTCTGCCGGTATGCAGGGGACAGGTGTTACCCTGACGGGTGTAGAACAGATTCGGAATCCTTATTATGATGTAAAATATTGGAATAATAATAGTTTAAAAGGTGAGTATGGAAGCAAGTACGATTATTCCTATGAGATTGAGAATTATTTTAATGAAATGAATTCTGCCACAGGTTATACAACGTTGTTGACAAATATTCAGAATTCTATGAAGGATTTGGCAGATGATCCGTCCAGTACAACGACCCGGGTACAGTATGTTAATGATTTTCAAAGTTATACCGAGTTGTTTAATGAGATTGCAAATAATCTCCAAAATACCCAGAAGAGCTTAAATGATGAACTGGTAGTTCGAGTAGGAGAAATTAATTCCATTGCAAAAGAGATATTTACATTAAATGATCAGATTATAAATATCGAACTTCGGGATGGTAATGCCAATGATTTAAGAGATCAGCGGCTGCTGCTGGTTGATCAGTTGTCTGAGCTGGTAAATGTCACGACTGAAGAGACACCGATTTTGGCAGAGGATGGACATGATTCCGGTGCCACCAGATTTACGGTCTGGATTAATGGTGAATTGTTGCTGGATGATTTGCAATGTCGGCAGCTGATGGAAGTTCCTCGGGATGAAAAAGTAAATGCAACGGATGTTGATGGGTTGTATGAATTGGCATGGAGGAATAATGATGGTACTGCCGGAGATGAATTCAGTATTTCCAGTCCTACGTTAACCGGTAAAATTGCAGGACTGGTGGCAGTTCGCGATGGAAATAACAATCATGGATTTGTAGGAAAATCTGTTGATGCAGGAGTAGATGCAAAGGGTGTTTACGTTAAAATGGAGACGGATAAGGCATTTACACTCAATAGTCTGAATGTGGCAGAAGAAGGAAAAATCCGGATTCATGATACAGATTACTATTATGATGATTTTGAAGCAGAGTATGATAATGCAACAGGTGAGATTACCGGTTATACCTTTCATAATTTAAGAGTATTATCAGCAGACGGTAAAACTCAGGTTCCTGCAGATGCATCAAAGATTAAAACCGGAGTAACTGCAAAAGTGGGAAATAATGTTAATTTTGAAGGGGTCCCATATTATATGTCCAAGTTAAATGAGTTTGTAAGGACATTTTCCAGACACATTAATGATATCTGCGTATCCGGTGTAGATGCAGATGGAAATCAGGGGCTGGATATGTTAAATACTTTGGATGTTAACGGAAACAGTTATAATTTATCTGCAACCACAGGTGATACCAGCTTTAACTCGAAAGGGGTATCTTATTACCGCCTGACGGTATTGAACTGGGATATTCATGATGAAATAATGAAAGACCCAAATAAAGTGGTGGTTTCCGATGCACGGGCAATTGAACAGGGAAATATAGAGAATTGCGATTTGTTAAAGCAGATACAGGAGAGTTTTACGGATTCCAGCATTTTCAAACAGGGAAGTCCCAGCCAGTATCTGGAATCCATTATTTCAACGCTGGGTGTACAGACGAATAAATGCAAAGTCTCATCAGAACATCAGGATAATATAGTATACAGCATTAATTATCAGCGATTGTCAGAATCCAGTGTGGATTCCAATGAAGAAGCAGCCAGTCTGATTGTACAGCGGAATGGATATAATTTGTCGTGTAAGGTTATGTCGGTGTTGGATGAAATTTATGACAAATTGATTAACGGAACCGGAGTTTAGGAGGGATAAGATATGCGTGTAACCAATCAAATGATTAGCAATAATTCCCTGCGGAATTTACAAACAAGTACGCAGCGGCTGGATACATTGACACAGCAGTTAACAACCGGTCAGAAGATACAGCGGGCGAGTGAGGATCCGGTAGTAGCAGTACGGGCGTTAAAACTTCGGAATACCGTTAGCCAGTTGCAGCAATACAAAGAAAAGAATATTAAAGATGCAGATTCCTGGATGGAATTAACCGAAAACTCCATTACCAGTATTTCGAATTATATCGAGTACATGTCCGGATATTGTACCCAGGGTTCAACGGATTCCTTTAATAACAATGACCGTTCTGCTATAGCAGAAACCATTCGTGCATATAAAGATATGATTTATTCGGAAGGAAATACCACTTATGCCGGACGTTACATTTTTTCCGGTTATAAGACAGATACCAGTCTGGTATTCAGTGCAACGGATGCACCAAAATACTCCTATAAGATTACGGAGGAAATGGACAGCAGCAATATTGATATTAAAACCGTTACGGTGAATGCAGTAGATCCGGCAGACTTGGATAAGTACCTTGGAGGGACGCTTACCTATGGAACAGATGCGTATCCACAGCAGCAGACGGTATATCGGTTGCGAATGTCTTATGATGAATTAGCAGAAAATACAGCACCTACAATTACTTATCTTGACGATAGGGGAAATCAGCAGACGTTGTCTGTGTATCGTACAATGGTTAGTACGGAGAAGGAAGAATACTATAAGGATTTAGGAGATAATGAAGTACGTTATATTCCGGAGACGGGGGAACTGGTATTTGGAAAAAATGTATATACAAAGCTCCAGAATACAAGCAGTATAACCATTGATTATGAGAAGGAAACATTCAAGCAGAATGATTTGCGCCCGGAGCATTATTTTAATTGTGTTCAGACGGAAAAGGCTACTGGAAAAACTGTGGATTTTGAAATCACAGACGACGACCAGAAGATAGAGTATGAAGTGAATTTTAATCAAAAAATCCGCGTAAATACCTTGGGAAGAGAATTGATTACCCATGATATGGGTCGTGCTATTGATGAACTGGCAGACAAAGTGGAAGAAGTGGATGATGCAGAAAAGCGGCTGGCGGAATTAAAAGGCTTGCTGACCAATCCAAAGTATTCCAATGATACAGCAGCCGTGCAACAGATTAATTATATGATTGCAGATGCTGAAAATGAAGTGAAAATGAAGAATCAGGAAATGCAGGCATTGTTTAACCGGCATATAACAGTGTTCCAGGATTTTCAGACGGATGTGACAACCTTGCAGTCGGATTCCGGTGCCAGAACAGAAAAACTGGATATGATAGCTGCCAGAGTGGCAGATCAATTTACGAATTTTACCGAATTGATGTCTGCGAATGAAGAGGTGGAGTATGAGGATAAAGCCATTGAATACTCATCCAACAAGATTGTATATAATGCAGCTTTACAGGTAACAGGAGGCGTATTGCAGAAGTCCTTGCTTGACTTCTTATAAAAAGTATGGGAAAGTTATATTATGGGGAGGGCTGAAGAAGCTCTAGTTTAGACGGAAAAGGAGAAATGGTATGGTAGCACAAACAAGACTATTTGGGGAAGTTACGATTGATGATGATAAGGTTCTGGAATTTCCAAACGGAATCATAGGTATCGAAGATAAGCATAAATTTGCAATTATTTATGACGTTGAACGGGGAAAAGATACTTCTATCCGCTGGCTGCAGTCCATGGAAGACCCATATCTGGCATTGCCGGTTATTGAACCTTTTGCAATTTTAGATGAATACAATCCAATCATTGAAGATGCATTGCTGGAAAATATTGACAATCCAAAGGATGATGATATTGTAGTGCTGTTGACCTTGATTATATCTTCCGATGTTACAAAGGTGACAGCGAACATGAAGGCTCCAATCGTGATTAATTCTGCGAGCTGTAAAGGGACACAGATTATTGTGGAAAATCCGGAGTATGAAGCAAAATTCAATGTATATGATGCAGTTCAAAAGAAAAAGGCAGGTGAGTGATTATGTTAGCATTATCCAGAAAACAAAATGAAGCCATAATAGTGGGAAATGATATCGAAATCACTATCCTGGAAATCAAAGGTGAACAGGTAAAAATTGGTATTAATGCTCCAAAATCAGTACCGGTATATCGGAAAGAATTATATACACAGATTAAGGATGCCAATCAAGAAGCAATTGAACAGGCAAATTCTGTGGAGGCGTTAAAGGGGCTGCTGTAATGGCAGCTTCTTTAATTTCAAAAAGTGCAGAAGAAGTGTTAATTTATTTTATAAAACGGTCGATATAGTAGTTAGCAATTATTTTCAATATACTTATTTTATTGAAGGAACAATAGATTAGAATTCACACGGAGGTGGAAGACATGGGAATAGGTGGAATTGAATCAAGTGTAGCATCCAGCAGTGTCCGGAGTCTGAATACAAAGACAACGGCACCGGAGATAACAAGTGTACAGGCGGCAACACCGGTTGCAGAAAATTATGCAAAGGTTGTAAAGCCGACAGAAGGTAATAACGCTAACAACAGCAATGAAAATCAGAATCAGAATTCACAGGAACAGATGTATGGTGAAGGAGTTCCGATTCAGGAAGTGTCAAAAGAAAAAGTTGAAAGTGCACTTCGGGACATTAATACAAAGATACGTCCGACACATACAGAGTGTCAGTTCTCTTATCATGAAGAGACAAAGCGGATTTCTATTAAGGTATTAGATCAGGAATCCGGCGAAGTAATCCGGGAAATTCCACCGGAGAAAACCTTGGATATGATAGCAAGAACCTTAGAGTTAGCCGGTATTCTGGTAGATGAAAAACGTTAGAAAAGGAGGGAATCGTTATGGGAATGAGAATGACGGGTCTGGTATCGGGATTAGATACAGAAACAATCATTACACAGATGATTAGTGGTCATAAGACAAAGGTAGATAATGCTAAGAATGACCAGACAAAGTTAAAATGGAAAAAAGAAGCCTGGTCGTCTCTGAACACGAAATTGTACTCCTTTTATACAGGTGCATTAAGTAAGTTTAAGTCTGTTGGAACTTATAAAGCAAAGAAAGTAGAAGCATCCGATGACTCTAAGATTAAGGTTTCAACCAGTAATAACGCAGTGACCGGAGCGCATACAGTATCCGTGCAGCAGGTGGCAAGTTCGGCATATTTAACCGGTGCTAGTCTGAAAGGAAAAGCATTTAACACTACTTCTTATGTAGCAAGCGAAAATGCGGATGTTCAGGTATCGGATTTGGTAGATGCTAAAGGAAATGCAATTGATTTAACCGGTAAAAGCTTTGACATCTCTTATGTAACAAAGGATGCTGGTGGTAACGAACAGACCATCACCAAGACAATTACAGCACAGGTAGGAGCAGACGGCACCTTGCAGAGTATGATTGATAATATGAATCAATCTCTTGCAGATGAAGGCATTAATATGACTGTTAGTTATAATGCCGCAAGAGGTGGCTTGGAATTTGTAAACAATACTGCAACTCCTGTAAAAGATGCTGATGGTAAGGTGACCGGATATGAAAATGGCATAAATTATACTTTAAAAGCTACAGATGAAGCTTCTGCAAAGGCGTTGGGTATTAGTGAAACAGGTGTGACAGTTAGTCAGCAGACTAATGATGCCGGTGATAATATCTTGACCATGAATAATGCATTCAATGTAACTAAGGTATCAGATACAGCAGCAGCAGTGACCGGTAGTACAAAACTGACAGATATGGGAATTGCCAATGGAACTACTTTCACTATGAAGGTGGGTACAGGAAGCAACGTGAAAGAATATAACTTTACCATTGACCAGAATACAACGTTATCCGGACTGGCAAAAGAATTTTCCAAGATGGGTGTAGCGGCTAACTATGATGAAAAACAGGGACGCTTCTTTGTGAATTCTACGGAATCAGGAGCTGATTTCGATTTCACATTAACAGCCGATGACAGCACAGCCTTAACTACCCTTGGATTAGATGCGGCATCTTCAACCAAGGTAGATGCAGCAGATGCAATTGTAGTATATAATGGTGCAACCTTCCGGCAGTCATCCAATAATTTCAGTTTGAACGGACTGAATTTTACGGTGAACGATGTGACAGTAACCAAGGATGATGCAGGAAATATTATAAAGGATAATCCGATTCACTTGACGGTGTCAACAGATACGGATACGATTTATAACGCAGTAAAAGATTTTGTAAAAGAATATAACGCTCTTGTAAAGGAGATGAATACTCTTTACAATGCTGACAGCGCAAAGGACTACAAAATGTTGTCCGATGACGACAAGGAAGCAATGTCCGATGATGAGGTGAAAGAATGGGAAGATAAGATTAAATCTTCTTTGCTTCGCAGAGATGATACCATTAGTTCGTTGCTTTCTACTATGCGAACTACCCTAAATAAGTCTGTGACTTATACAGGTTCAGATGGAACCACAAAGAATTATTCCTTAGCTTCCTTTGGTATCGTAACCGGAAAATGGAATGAATATGGACAACTTCATATTGAAGGAAATGCAGACGATTCCGAATATGCAGATATGGATGATAAGTTGCGGAAGGCAATTGAAGAGAATCCGGATGCATTGATTCAGACATTAAGTGGTTTGGGCAATCAACTCTATACCAGTTTCCAAAAGGCAATGAAAACATCTAATTTAAGCAGTGCTTTAACCTTCTATAATGATAAAGAGATGGATAAGAATATAGATGGTTATGATGATAAGATTAAAAAGTTGCAAGAGAAGATGAATAAGGTGGAAGATAAGTACTATAAGCAGTTTGCAGCCATGGAATCTGCTATGGCTGAGATGCAGGCACAACAGTCCAGCTTATCCGGCTTATTCGGAAATTAAGGAAATTACGAGGAGATAAACTATGGTAAGGAATGCAGCACAGGCATATGGAGCAAGAAAAGTAGAGACAGCATCTCCGGCAGAATTGACCCTGATGCTTTACGATGGTGCAATTAAGTTCTGTAATATTGCAATGGGTGCAATTGAAAATAAGGATTATGAAAAGGCTAATAAGAATATTCAAAAAGCACGTAACATTATTGTGGAATTACAGTCTACCTTGGATCACAAATATAAAGTAGCAGAGGATTTTGATATTATCTATGATTATATCTTTCGTAAACTGGTAGATGCCAATATGAAAAAAGATCCTGTCATATTGGAAGAGGCATTGAATCAGATTCGGGATATGCGGGATGCATGGAAAGAAATTATGCGTCTGGCAAAACAACCAAGGGCATAGGAAAATGTGAGGATACTATGAATGTAGCGAAGAGTTATATGAAGGTTTTGGAAGAATCACTGAGTAAGAAAATAGCGGTGTTACAATCGTTGTTAGAAGCCACCAAGCGGCAGAGTATACTGGCAGACGCAGAAGAATTCGATATGGATGGGTTTGAAACAGTGATGGAGCAGAAGGATTCCCTTCTGGAACAACTGACGGAATTGGATCAGGGGTTTGAAACTGTATATTGTGGCGTAGAACGAGAATTAAAAGACAACAAAGAACAATATCGGTCTGAAATTATAAAAATACAGGGATTGATTCGCAAGTGCACAGATTTAAGTGTAGAACTGCAGGCGCTAGAGGAACGAAATAAGACAAAGCTTTCTGCAAGGTTTTCGAGCCAACAGCGGGAAATCAGGCAGGTGAAGACTTCTACAAAAGCAGCTTCATCGTATTACAAGTCTATGTCCGGTGGGCAGACGGTGGATTCTATTTTTCTGGATCAAAAAAAATAAAAAAGTTTTAAAACAGGTATTAAGTATCGGATAAAACGTCCGATATATATAATACAAGGGTTGATAAAGATATCAACACCGACTATCTATCAACGGAAGCCAAAGGCTTCTAGTACATGTAGCAAGGATGCTACATTATATTCAAGGAGGAATTATTATGGTAGTACAACACAATTTGCAGGCAAACAACACAAACAGAATGTTAGGCGGCAACGTTAAAGTAGTTAAGAAGTCTTCTGAAAAGTTAGCTTCTGGTTACAAAATTAACAGAGCAGCAGATGATGCAGCAGGTCTTAGCATTTCTGAAAAGATGAGAGCACAGATTCGTGGTCTGAATCAGGCAGTTAACAATGCTGAAGATGGTATCTCTCTTATCCAGACTGCAGAAGGTAACATGAATGAAATGCATTCTATCCTTCAGAGAATGGAAGAGCTGTCAGTTAAAGCGGCAAATGATGTTAATGCAACTGAAGATCGTGATACGATTGCAGATGAAATGAAGCAGTTGAAATCTGAGCTGACAGCAATTGCTGATCGTGCAAAGTTCAATGGCAAGCCTTTGAAGAGTTTTGTAGGTAAACTTCAGATTGGTGCAAACAAAGGTGATAATATGACAATTAGCGTTAAGGTTAATGTGTCAGTTGCATCAATTTCAGTTAGTTCACATGACGCAGCTTCAGCTACAATCAGTGCAGTTCAGGCAGCAATTAAGTCAGTATCTAAACAGCGTTCTGCTCTTGGTGCTATTCAGAATCGTCTGGAGTACACAGTTAACAACTTGCAGAACTACTCTGAAAACTTAACAGATGCTGAATCTCGTATCCGTGATACAGATATGGCTGATGAGATGGTTAACTACAGCAAGGCAAATATCGTACAGCAGGCTGCACAGTCTATGTTGGCACAGGCAAATCAGTCTACTCAGGGCGTATTATCATTACTTCAGTAATCAATTAAGATTATTGCAAATAGGGCTGACCCGTTGGGTCAGCTTTATTTGTATCCGAAAAGAGGAGGATAAGCTATGGCAGAATATGATTTGTCTGCATTAGAAGAGAATATACAAGATATAACAGATGCATTGTATCAGCAGAGGGTAAAGGAAGGTTTGGAGACTATACCTTTGGTGTTAAAACAATTGAGTACGATTGCTATGCAATTAGACGAGGAAAAAAAGACGGCATTACTAAGCATATTAAAGAATGCGATGGATGCATTGGAGGAAAAGGAATATGTCTTGCTTGCTGATATATTATATTTTGACGTAAGAGATTGTATTGCTGACTAAATAATATGGAGAAAATGAAATGGGATATTATGAGGATAATCTTGAGATAATTGAAAAGCGATTTCCTGAAATATATGAGGGAATCGTAAAAAAAGATAGAGTAGATAGCATGCAGGTTTGCGTGGGAGATGCTTTAGATGGAGAAAATTTTCTTGCCATAGTACAGGGAGAACGAGTTATTCCTTTAAATAGTACTTATCATCCGACCCATGAAGCAGAAAGATATGTAGCTCAGTTTGAAGAAATAAAACATGATATTGGCATAGTGCTTTTAGGATTCGGCAATGGGTTGATTGTTGAAAAACTGTTGGAAGAAAAATGTCCGGTGCAGAGATGCATAGTATATGAGCCGTCGATTGATATTTTAAAAAGGGCAGTAGAGACATATGATTTGAAGTCTATTTTAGAAAATGAAAATTTTATCCTATTTACTGTAAACTCAGTTGAAAAACTGGAAAAGTATCTTGATGGAATTACGGATTATCGTAATTGGAGACATTATAGATTTGCAACTCTAACCCATTATAAAGAATTATTTGTCGAAGAATATGCATTAGTAAGGGATGTTTTTAAACGGGTAATAGATAGCAAGCGTGCAAATTTGAATACATTAGTTACACATTCAAAAGTATGTTTAAAGAATGAAGTTTATGCATTGAGAAAAATGATAGATAGTAAAGACATTCATTGTCTGGAAGGTAAGATACCAGAGAATGTACCTTGTATAATTGTCGGAGCAGGACCTTCGCTGGAGAAGAATGTTGAGATTCTTCAGCAGGCAAAGGGGAGATGTTTTATCTTTTGTGTTGATTCAGCGGTTCCTTATCTGATGAAACGAGGAATAATACCGGATATGATGTGCACAATTGATCCTGTAAAAGGAGCACATCATTTTGAAAATCCGGGAACGGAACAGGTTCCGCTGGCGATTACAACAGCATCAAATTATCATATCGTGGACGGTATGAGAGACGCAAATTTCTTTTATTTTATGACAACCACAGGTTACTACGAAAGGTTATTTCGCGAAAAAGGTGTTGATATTGGATATGTAGATGGTGGCGGTTCGGTTGCTACCGTTTGCTTTCGATTAGCTGTTGATTTAGGGTTCAAAACAATTATATTAATAGGGCAAGATTTGGCTTTTACAGATGACAAAACACATGCGGGAAAAGGCATGATAAATGAAAAAGATTTTCTTGGAAATGCAACATTAGTCGATGGTTATCATGGAAAAAAAGTGCTAACCAGAGCAGACTATAAATTTTACATTGACTGGTATAATCTTTATATCCCTGAGTTGCAGGAGCAAGTGGTAGTGAATGCCACAGAAGGAGGAGCAAAGCTCAAAGGTACAATACAAATGCCCCTGCAGGAAGCAGTGAATCAGTATTGCATACAAGAATGTAATTTTGCGGAATTATTAGAACAATCTAAGGAAATATGGGAAACGGTTGAGGAAAAGAAGGATTTTTATCTTGAATTAAAAAGCATGCGCATGTACTTTAATGGCTTTAAAAGACGATTAAAGGAAGGAATTAGCGATGCGGAACGTGCCATATATCTTGTAAAGCGTGGCAACTACTCAATCAAAGAATTAGAGAAATTAGAGAAGAAGTTAGAACGAATTACACAAGAGATTGAGACAAGTGAAGGAATGACTTTGTTGATAGCACGGATTATTGAAATGGATGTGGAAATCTCAGATGATTTAAATGATTCCGATGAAAACTTAGAACAGGAAAGTATAAGATTATATCAAAAAATGAAGACATATCTAAACTCAACTTTGGAAGCAGTTGAGGAACTGATTCCTATGTGGGATGAGTCGATGAAGTACATTAATGATAAATATCATTTTGACGTGTAGTATGTGATGTGAAATGTGGAAAGGAGTGGGATATGGAAGAGAAAGTGTTACGAGATTTGTATTGGAAAAATGCAGAGGTCATTGACTGCATATCAGAGTTGATTGCAGCAGTACAAAGCCAAAACTACTTTCAGATGAATGTATTCATTCCTCGCGTAACAAGTGGACTCAAAGTGGTATTATCTGAACTTCTTCCGCATTTGGATTGGTTTATTGATGCGGGACTGAGTTGGAATGATAATTACTTATCGAATGTCCTGATACAGATAGAACAGGCTACAATCGGACAAGATTATGTACTTGTAGGAGATTTATATGCATTACAATTGATGCCGGCATTACAAGATATTCAAGCATTAATTAGCGGATTGGAGATGTCTTTAGCGGATCCTGTATGGTGGGAAAATAACCTTAAGCAATTACAGGTGAGTAATCCTGACTTGTACACAGCGTTGCTTAAAATGGAACAAAAAGAAGGGAAAATATCAAGAATATTGCAGGTGACACCGGAACCAACATCTGTAGGTTATTTTACTTTAGCTGTGGAGAAAGAAGATAGTCGCTGGTACTTGCATAGCAATAATAATCCATTAGCAGAAGCAAGAATATGGGCACGTCGAAACTATCAGCTTGAAGTAGAGAAATATGCAATTATCGGATGGGGAATGGGTTATCATATCCGAGCATTATTAAGTCTGTATGATGATATGGATTTAGTAGTAATTGAGCCTAATTTAGAAATTATATACACAGCCTTCCATTATGGTGATTGGAGTAACGAACTACAAAAACTTACCTTGATATGTGATGAAAATTTTAGTTGTATTAAAAAATATATGACGGAAGAACGGGAATTGTTATTTTTTCGTACAGAACTCCGGTGTATCCAGAACAAGCATCTTAGAGAAATTATGGAACAGGCGGCTATTCGAAAAGATATGGTAGATGCACAACAACAACTGTTCTATCAAAATGCAAGAGAAAATATAAAGAACTGTGACGAGTATGTAGATACAATTAGCAAACATATAAAGGAAAAAAAGGTAGTTATTGTAGCAGGAGGACCGTCACTGGATAAAAATCTACATTTTTTGGAGAATAAGCCAAAGGATGTGCTTATAATTGCAGTGGGTACAGTATATAAGCTGTTATTAAAGAAAGGCATTGCAATTGATTATGTTGTAATATCTGATGCACGCGTATACTATCAGGTCAAAGGGATTGAAGATGCTAAAATACCAATTATTCTTTTGGCAACAGCAGATCGAAGGATCAGTCGGTATTATCAAGGAACTACGTATCTTGCTTGCCAACAAGGATATGATATGGCTGCTAATTATGCAAATGAGCATGGATATCAGATATATACCACTGGTGGATCGGTTGTTACATTGGCATTAGATATAGCGATTCGTATGAAAGCCAAGTCAATTGCATTTATTGGATTAGATTTGGCTTATTATGGAACACAAATGCATGCCAGTGGTACGGCAAAGGAGCGATTCCAAGGCTATGAATTACAAAGTGCTAAAGATTGGAATGGAAAGATAATTAATACGAGTAAAGTATTTTTAAGGTATTGCAAATGGTTGGAAGAACGAATACAAGAACCGGATGTAAGCATGCCGGTGGTAGATGCTACGGAAGGTGGAATTGTAAAAAAGGGATTTATACAGTTGTCATTAAGTGATTATTTATATA
>CAMEWU010000036.1 GCA_945946715.1 uncultured Clostridium sp.
TATTCCAATTCAGTGCAAAAAAATAAATTTATATAATTTTATCACATTTTTAGAAATAAGTAAATATTTTTGACATTTTTCCGTTTTTGATTTCAATTGTAAATATTTTCAAAAGAGGTTTTCATATATTTTCACTTATGTTAAAGTAGCATTAACGGATTAGGTAGTATGAAGTATTTCATTATTTACAATACTATAAGAAAATTATAAGGAGTCCAGATATGAGAATTACCGGTATCATAGCAGAATACAATCCATTTCATAATGGTCATAAATATTTACTTGAAACTGCCCGGCATCAAACCAACGCCGATTATTTAATTGTAATCATGAATGGCAACTTTATGCAACGAGGGATTCCTGCATATTGGAATAAGTACCAACGTGCAGCTATGGCAGTAGAACAAGGAGCCGATGCGGTATTTGAATTACCTGTACTATATGGAACCGCAAGTGCAGAATACTTTGCTTATGGTGGAGTTCAGCTATTGAATCAGCTTGGTGAAATTCAAAGTCTTTGCTTCGGATGCGAAACAGAACGACTTTCTTTGCTGGAAGAGGCAGCCCGGATTCTTCTAACCGAACCGCCAGAGTATAAGCAGCAGTTGTCCACGGCATTAACAAATGGAGATTCATTTCCAAAAGCCAGAGCTGCTGCAATCTGCCATATCCTCTCACAAACAGGCTGTAATAAGGAGGAATTAGACCAATTATTGACCCAGCCAAATACCATTCTTGCACTGGAATATCTGAAAGCCTTAAGACGGACAGAAAGCCATATTCAACCGGTACCATGTCTGCGCACAGATCAAGGATATCATACAGAATCTATGCAGGCTTTTTATTCCTCAGCAACTGCAATTCGCAAAGAATATGAAGCTTATGGCTGTACAGACAAAGTCAGTCAGACCGTACCGGATACTGTCTTCAACGAATTGAAAGAATCATACGGAACACGTTCCCCAATTCATATGGAAGATTTTTATCCATATTTACAGTACTGCTTATGGAATCCAACTATACAGTTAACTGATTATCTGGATGTGTCTGAGGATTTAGCCAACCGTATCCGTACCGTATACAAACCGGAATACAATTATCAGCAGTTGGTAGAAGCAATCGTCAGCAAGCAATATACCTATACCCGTATCTATCGCTGCCTGCTTCATATTATGCTAAATATCCGCAAAGACAGTATGGAAAAACAGTTAGCATCCGGAAGCATGCACTACGCCCGCTTACTGGCATTACGAAAGGAATCTTCAATGTTGCTACGAAGCTTAAATGAAACCAGTACCATTCCTATTATTAACCGACTTACTGATGGCATCCGGCTCTTGGAAGCAAAGGGAGATACAAATGGAATCGACTTGTTAGAACAGGACATTGCATCTGCCCATCTTTATGAACAAACCATCGCCCGGAACTATCATACGCCAGCCGTTAATGAATATACCAAAGGAATCATTCTGGTTTAATTCAGGTATCTTTCCTGTCATTCTTTCATATATTAAATCAAGATTGGTCAGGGAGTCATATATGCGTCGGATACTACTGATTATTATCTTATGTCTCACACTGGCAGGCATGCTTCTACATGTACCCGTAATTATAAATGGTTCCCATGTAGGTCTGGAGTTATGGTACGAGTCTGTCCTTCCTTCCATTCTTCCCTTTATGATTATTACCAGTTTATTACTTCAACAGGTACACGGAAATGGTATCTGCTATCTTGGACTACTATGCGGGCTTCCTGTCGGTGCCAATCTGGTAAATCAACAATTTTTCGCAGGACAAATATCTCAGTGCAAGGCTAATATATTATTATGCAGTTGCAACATAACCAGTCCCATGTTTATTCTTGGTTATATACTGAATCAGACGTTCCATGGACAAATATCTGTATTTCGATTTCTTATCTGCATTTATAGCCCCATTTTTCTATTTGCAGCCCTTTCTTTTCTGTATCAACACCTGAAGTCTTTCCAACACAAATCGAAAGATGAAACCAATGGAGAAGCAACGATTCTGTCTTCTTCCATGCAAACTCCCGACAATGAAGCACCTGCAACATTGGATTGTATTCTTCGGCATTCTCTTAATGTCATACTAATGGTAGGCTTATATATCATGCTATTTTGCATACTGATTCAATTTCTTTTATCATTTCTGCCAACTGATTCTATTATTTCACGGATTCTGGTCTCTATGTTAGAAATCACAAATGGTATACATCAAATCATGCAGCTTTCCATACCCTGGAAGCAAAAAACAGCCCTGATTGCAGGTCTTACATCTTTTGGAGGCGTCTGTAGCATACTACAGACACGAAGTGTAATAACCAACAAAGGACTGTCTATAATTCAATATACAATTGTAAAGCTTTGTATGGGATGTCTCAGTTACTTACTGGCATATATCTGGCTGTAATTATTCACCAAATAAATCCTCTTCTTCCTCTTCGTATTCAAAGCTTTCGTCATCCGGTTCCGTTGCAGTTTCCTCCTGTACCGGTTCAGCCTGTGGTTCCTCATATCCATAAGAAGGCTCCATGTACGGTTGTTCCTCCGGTGTAAATGCACTATCTACATATTGTGGTTCCGGTGTAATCTCCGGCTGCTGAGCCTGCAACATTGCCATATGCTGTTCTTCAATCTCTTTCCGGTTTGCATCAATAACTGCTGCATTATTCTGCAATGACTCAATCAAATTCTCATAATTTGTTTTTTCCACTTCCATGGTTGCATGGATATACTTTTCAATATCATTCAACATACCGGTTGTGTACTCCATCATTCCCAAGCGAATATCTGCAGCTTCCGCATTTGCCTGTTCAATAATGGCATTCCGATCTATATTTGCCTGACGGATAATCTCTTCTGCCTGAATATTTGCAAGGGTTACAATCTCACTTTCATCAACCAGTCTTCTGGCTTCATTGGACGCTTCTGTAACAATTGCTTCTGCCCTTGTTCTGGCATCCGTCATAATACCTTCTTTATTCCGCATGATTTTTTTGCTGCGTTCCAATTCACTTGGCATTTTTAAACGCAACTCATTTAACATAGATTCTAATTCACTCTTTGGGACACTAATACGATCAGATGAGAATGCCACATACTTACAACTATCAATAAACATCTCTATCTCATTAATCATATCTTCTACGCCTTTTTTGCCCATCTCCATATCCTCCTGATTCTATTAAATTTCATTATTTATCGAATGTGAAACTTCTCTTCCAGTTTCGGAATTACATGTTTTGGAACAAATGCAGATACATCAGCACCATAACGTGCATATTCCTTCACCGTACTGGAACTAAGATATGAATACTCGATATTTGTTGTCAAAAACACGGTATCCACATCCGGTGCAACAATTCGATTGCTTTGAGCTATCTGCAATTCATATTCAAAATCTGTAACCGCTCGTAAACCACGAACAATTACATTCGTATTCATTTCTCTGGCAAAATCAACCAGTAAGCCGGAAAAAGCGGCTATCTTGCAGTTGGTGATCTCTTTTGTTGCTTCTTCCAACATATTAACACGTTCTTCCACAGAAAACAATGGAGTTTTCGCACTGTTTATCAATACACCAACAATTATTTCATCAAATATAATGGCGGAACGTTGAATAATATCCAAATGTCCCAATGTCACAGGATCAAAACTTCCTGCATAAATCACTCGTTTCATCACTGTTCCTCCCGGTGGTCTATTCTTCTCGATAAAGAAAAGTATGCTTATTAGTCTTATACTCCTTTACTCTGTGGATGTCAAATGGAAGTTCTGACAAATAATCATATTCTGTATGCAAGCCGGATTCAATTACGATTAAGGTATCCGGTCCAACTAGTGATGAATCTGCTAATGCAAACAGCACATCTTTTTCCAGTTCATGATCATAAGGCGGATCCATGAAAATAATATCAAAAGCTCCATGTCTGCCTTCCAGAATCCGAATCGCACTGACAGCATCATATCCCATAACTTCACCTCTGGATTCCATTCTGGTATGTGTCAGATTCTCTTGTATTACTTTTATGGCTTTTCGGCTGTTATCCACAAAATAAGCCCGATTAGCACCACGGCTTAATGCTTCAATCCCGATGCCACCGCTTCCACTAAACAAATCTAAGAATTCACATTCCGGAATATCAGGAGCCAGTATATTAAACAATGTTTCCTTTATCCGGTCTGTGGTTGGACGGGTTTCCATCCCCGGAACTGTTTTAAGTTGTAAACTTCTTGCTGAACCTGCAATTACTCTCATATAAGCTCCTTACTATTCACCTCTGATTTGATTCCTGATCCATTTACCGGTTTCTGACAAATCATCTTCTGTCCAGCCGGAAGTTTTGGAACAACCGGAAGAGATTAACGCTGACGTTTCTGCCTTATTTGACAGACTCCAGGAACAATAGCTTAGATTATTACTGTTAATCAAATCAAACCATATGTCAGACTGATTATAATCATTTGCTCCATTACCGGATGCATCACACAGACTGAATTCCGATACGAAAATAGGCAATCCCTTATCCAGTGCATATGTTACCTTATTTCGTATATTATCCGTGTGGGTTGCAGCATAAAAATGTACGGCAAACATAACATTTTTTGAATCCTTTAACGGATTGGAAGCCAGATCATCTGCCACCACATCCACATCCTGAGACCAGGTTGGTGTACCTACAATAATAACTGCATCCTTATCATTTGCATGAATAATTGGAATAATTGTCTCTGCATATGGACGGACACTGCCAGACCAGGTAGTACCACCATTTGGTTCGTTACAAATCTCATAAATAACATTATCATAATCTGCATATTTCGCAGACATTTCAGCAAAGAACTTCTCAGCTTCTCCCTGATTAATGGTGGGATCCGTATCATGAAGAATATGCCAGTCAATAATTACATACATACCTAATTCAGTAGCATAGGTAACTCCATCATCCACTAACGATTTTAACTGTTCCTTATCGCCACCGCTGCAATAACCACCGGATTCATCTGTATACATGGCAAGTCGTATCACATTGCCACCCCAGTCATCCCGGATGGTCTGGAATGCATCTTTATTTACATATGCAGGGAACCAGGCCAAACCATGAGTGCTGACACCTTTTAACTGATATGGGTCTCCATTCTTATCTACTAACTGTGTTCCTTCTACCCTTAATGCACCATGATTTTCCAGTGGTGTACCATCTTCCGGTTCCGGCTTTACAGATGCTTCCGTAGTTGCCTTTTCCTCGGTAGCATCTGTTGCTTTTTCTGTGGCTGCTACTGCAGTTCCATCCTGTTTCTTTCCATCTACATACAGATTCTGAATGGTAGGTGTAATCTTGGTTGGCGTATTCATATTAAAGCCAACCTCTATTTTATTTCCCTTGGTAACTGCAGCTCCCCAATCAGTTGCCGTCACTGTTAATGTAGTACCTTTCACTTCTGCCTTACATCCCCAGGCTTCTGTGACACTACTGCCATCCGGCACCTCTATTTCGGCATACCATTCCTTAACATCACTGTCGCTTTTATTTGTAAAAGCAACATTATACGTTCCTCCATATGCACCTTCACTTCCCCAGTTGGAAGTCATTGTTATGACTACATCATATGCAGCACTTTGCACAACTTCTGTTTCCGATGCAGCAGCTGTAGTATCCTCATCTGTACTATCAGTAGAGACATCCGCTACTGAATCACCGGCAGCAGGCTTTACCTGTTTGCCTTTTCCAATCCAGATTCCGGCAACCAATGCCGCTACTACAACCAGCACTGCAATTGCACCAATTAATATTTGCTTTTTATGTTCCTTAAACCACATTGTTCCCTCTCCCTTTCCGTATCAGTATTTCTTAACTTAATAGTATACTACAAATTCAACGCCATATCCAGTTTTTCTGATAGTTTATAATGTTGTATGTTTTCAAAATCATATTTTTCACGTTCCAGATATTGAATTGCAGATTGTGCCTGTCTCAGAATATCTGCATCATTATAAATATCAGCCAAATGAAACAGCATTTCTCCACTTTGCCGTACACCAAAGAAATCACCGGGTCCACGCAATCGCAAATCTTCATTGGCAATATGAAACCCATCATTGGACTGATATAACACATCCAATCGTTCTTTCGCATCCTCTTTCTCTGATGTATTAATCATAATACAATAGGACTGTTCTGAACCTCTGCCTACTCTGCCTCGCAACTGATGAAGCTGAGCCAGTCCAAACCGTTCAGCATTTTCAATCATCATAACTGTAGCATTGGGATTATCAATTCCAACTTCAATGACCGTGGTAGACACCAGTACCTGAATCTCATTGGAATAAAACCGTTCCATAATCTGTGACTTTTCCTTTGCTGACATCTTTCCATGAAGATACTCTACCTGTATATAAGGACTGAGATTTGTCCGCAGATTATCTGCATAATCTACAACATTTTCCATTTCCGTAGACTCTCCACCTTCTACCATGGGACAAATCACATATGCCTGATGACCCTTTTCCACCTCTTTTTCAATAAAATGATAAGCAGTCACTCTGGATTCGGCACCTACCACACAGTTTTTAATAGGTAATCTGGAAGCCGGCATCTCTTTCATAATCGATATGTCCAAATCACCATATAAAATAATTGCAAGGGTTCGAGGAATTGGCGTTGCGCTCATTACCAGCACATGAGGTTCTTTTCCTTTATTCGCCAACTGTTCCCTCTGATGAACACCAAACCGATGCTGCTCATCCGTAATAACCAGTGCCAGCTTCTGATACTGAATCTTTTCCTGAATAATTGCATGGGTTCCTATCACAACATCAATGGTTCCATCTTCCAAACCTTGATATATCTGTCGTTTTTCCTTTGCCGGTGTGGAACCGATTAGTAATGCCACCCGTATTGAAAAGGGTTCTAACATGTGCACAATCGTATCATAATGTTGGGATGCAAGCACCTCCGTTGGTGCCATAAACGCACCCTGATAACCGGATTCCACAACCATCAACAATGCTAACACCGCTACCACAGTCTTACCGGAACCAACATCTCCTTGAACCAGACGATTCATAACGGATGAACCGGTTAAATCCTGACAAATTTCCTCGAATACCATCTTCTGCGCATTGGTTAATTCATAAGGAAGATGTTCCATTAATTCCTGACATTTCTTACCTCTTGTAATTTGAAAATGATTTTCCACTTTTGCCCGGTGCAGTTCCAATCGCCGCATAGAAAGCAGGAACAGAAAAAACTCATCAAATACCAGACGATGTCTTGCAAGTTCTAATTGTTCATAGTTTTTTGGAAAATGAATCTGACGTATCGCTTCCTGATATTCCATCAAACCATATCTTTCGGGTATATCCAATGGCAAATACTCTTCCATTTCATGAATAACACCCCCAACCGCTTTCATATCCTTTTGAATTCTCTGATTTGTCAATCCTTCTGTCAATGGGTAAACCGGTTGTAATTCTTTTCTTTTTTCCAAATATTTGGCCTCTGTATAGTATTCCGGATGTTCCATAACCTTCTGATAATTCCGAACAGATACTGTACCCACAAAAATATAGGTCTGTCCCACATGAAATACCTTTTTAATAAATGGAGAATTAAACCAAACCATCTTAATGCTTCCGGTATAATCTTTTGCTGTAAATGTAGAAACGGTCAACGTACGCATCTTTTTCATCTCAACATAAGAATTCACCGTGGCACGAATCGCTACCCGCTGTCCAATGGGAACCTCTGCAATATCAATTGGTTCTTCATAAGCCAAATAATATCGCGGATAATGTTCCAAAAGATTTTCTATGGTATTAATTTTCAATTTTCGATACAAAGACGTGGTTTTCTCACCAATGCCTTTGATTTCACTAACAGAATCTGTTAATCTCATTTCTTACTCCTGAAAAAGAAAAAGCTGCTACCTAACGTAACAGCTTTCATAAATTTCTTATTTGAATTTACGCTTTCTAGCAGCCTCTGACTTCTTCTTACGTCTTACGCTTGGCTTTTCGTAATGTTCTCTCTTACGAATTTCCTGCTGGATACCTGCCTTAGCACAGTTTCTCTTGAATCTGCGTAAAGCACTATCTAATGTTTCGTTTTCTTTAACTACTACGTTCGACATGACCTCACACCTTACCTCCCTCCAGTTGTATATTGTGCAATACATAACTGTTTGGGTATTTTTAGCACTAAGTAAGTGTATAACACATACACTTGTTTTGTCAATACTTTTTATATTCTTTAGTCAGAAATTTTAAAATTATATTCATAATCTACAATTTCATATGGACAATCTGTGACCTTTGTCAGCGTCTGAATGGTTTTCTGATAAGAATCTTCAATACGTACCCAGTCCTTATCCTCCAGAAAACTGTACTTTTCTCTGTTTTCATAGGCTTCTATAACCGGCACAACACCAATAACATCATCCTTCCAATATACGTAAGTCGGTGCAAACCGCCATCCTACCAACTGGGTTGTATCACCTTTTTTTTCAAAATCCATATCCATAATCAGACCAATATCTTTCATTACACCTGCTTCATACCGCTGGCTGGAAATAAAATTACCTAAGGAATAAATAACATATCCGGTTTTCTTTGTTCCGTCCGGATTTGTGATTTCCCGAATCTCCATTGGTTCTACCACATGTGGATGACTGCCTACGATAACATCTGCTCCTGCAGCAAATAGCTTATCAATACACATTTCCTGCCAGGAATCCGGCATTTCCCGATACTCTGTTCCAAAATGAATAATTGGCATTACAACATCCACTCCGGCTTCATCCAGTGCCCGGACATTCTCACACATTGCTTCAATTTTACTGTCTTCATACATTTCTAAAGTATTCACACAATAAGGAGCACTTGAAGGTACCGGAAGTCCATTTGTCGCATAGGTATAGCAAGCAAAACCAAAAGTGATTCCATCTACCTCAATAATACAAAGTTCCTGCTGTTCCTCCTGGCTTCTGGCAGTTCCTACATGCTCCATGCCAATAGAATCCAGGTAATCCAACGTAGAATATACTCCCTGCAAACCAGAATCTAAAGAATGATTATTTGCAGTTGCCACCATATCTACACCAACATCCTGTAAGTTATTTCCTAATACTTCAGGAGCATTGAACATTGGATAACAGGCATAGCCCAGTATATCACTATTGGAACCCTTATAGCGGCCGGCAAAGGTTGTTTCCAAATTGCCAAAGGTAAAATCTGCTTCACTTAAATATGGCTCTACATAAGTCAGACTGTCAGCATAATCGAATGTATCAGTAGCGGCATCATACCCTCTGGTAATCTGCCATTGATGCATCATAATATCACCAACTGCAGTAATTGTCACTTGTCTGGTTCCAAGACATTCCTGTAATTCAGATGACACAGGTTCTATCTCAGCAGGCTGATTCCAAGCCACCAGATATTGAGGTTCCTCTTTCGTCCAGACCATGCAGATGCCTGCCGCCAGCACCATTAATAATATAATTTCAAATAATATGATAATTGCCTTTTTCTTCATCAGTACCTCTTTGCATTTTCTTATGAAAGTTGTTCTGCCAGTATATCAGCTGCCTTTGTCAACGCATCCGAAATACCTGCCGGATTCTTACCACCAGCCTGTGCCATATTCGGGCGTCCGCCGCCGCCACCACCGACACAAGGTGCAATGGCTTTAATTAAATTACCGGCATGAGCTCCCTCCTTCATGGCTCCATCCGTTGCCATTACAATCAGGTTTACTTTTCCTTCATTGGAAGATGCCAATACAACAACACCTTCTCCTAAGTTGCCCTTCAACTGATCACCCAAGTCACGAAGACCATTCATATCCACACCATCTACATTGGTAGCAAGGAATTTAACTCCCTTTACTTCTGTTACCTGACTGGCAACGTCACCCAATGCATCCTTCGCCAATTTACTCTTCAAAGACTCATTTTCACTGGATAATTCCTTCATTTCTGCCATTAAATGGGTTAACTTATCCGTTAAAGTTGCAGGAGTTGCCTTTACAATCTGTGCTGCCTGATTCAGTTCTTCCTCAATCTGCTTATAATACTTAAATACACCCTCACCGGTTAACGCTTCAATTCTTCGAACTCCGGCAGCTACACCAGATTCAGACAGAATCTTGAAAGTCATAATATTACCGGTATTGGAAACATGGGTACCACCACATAATTCAATAGAAAAATCACCCATAGATACCACGCGGACCGTATCCCCATATTTTTCACCAAACAATGCCATGGCTCCGGTTTTCTTTGCTTCTTCAATTCCCATAATCCGGGTAACAACCGGCAGGGATGCCTGAATTTCTTCATTTACAATCTGTTCTACCTTTGCAATCTCTTCAGCCGTCATTGGTGAAAAATGAGCAAAGTCAAAACGCAAACGATCCGGTGTTACCAAAGAACCCTTCTGTTCTACATGAGAACCCAAAACTGTCTTTAAGGCTTTCTGTAACAGGTGGGTTGCACTATGATTCTTACAGGTATCTGCACGTCCCTTTGTACATACCTTTAATGTGACAGTATCACCAACCTTGAACATACCTTTGGTAACTGTACCAACATGTCCAACCTTACCGCCTAACAGCTTAATGGTTTCCTCTACCCGGAATTCACCATCAGCAGTGACAATCACACCGGTATCTCCTTCCTGTCCACCCATGGTAGCATAGAACGGTGTCTGTTCTACAAAAATGGTTCCATGCTGACCGTCTACAATTGCTTCTGAAATCTCTGTATCAGTTGTTAATACCGTGATTTTAGAATCTGCTACTAAGGTATCATATCCTACAAATTCAGTTGTGATTGCAGAATCGATTTCATCATATACAGTAGCATCTGCACCCATATAGTTGGTGGTCTTTCTGGCAGTACGAGCAGCTACCCGCTGTTCCTCCATGGCTGCCTTAAATCCATCTTCATCAATATCGTAACCCTTTTCTTCTAAGATTTCCTTGGTTAAATCCAATGGGAATCCATAGGTATCATATAACTTAAAGGCATCTGCACCATTTAAGGTCTTTATGCCCTTTGCAGCCATTTCCTCTTCCATAGAAGCCAGAATGGAAAGTCCCTGATCAATGGTCTTATTGAACTTTGTCTCTTCCTGTGTCAGCACATTAAAGATAAATTCTTTCTTCTCATCTAATTCCGGATATCCATCCTTAGAGCCTTCAATTACCGTTTCTGACAGTTTAGCCAGGAACATGCCATCAATGCCTAACAAACGTCCGTGTCTTGCTGCACGACGAATCAAACGACGAAGAACATAGCCTCTGCCCTCATTGGTCGGCATAATACCATCTGAAATCATAAATGTAGCAGAACGAATATGATCTGTAATCAAGCGAATGGAAACATCCTGATTTTCATCTTCTTTATACGTTACATGTGCAAATTCACACACCTTATTGCGTAATGCCTGAATGGTATCCACATCAAAGATGGAATCTACATCCTGTACAACAACTGCCAGACGCTCCAAGCCCATGCCGGTATCAATATTTTTCTGAACTAATTCGGTATAATTTCCATTACCATCATTTTCAAACTGGGTAAATACATTATTCCATACCTCAATATAGCGGTCACAATCACAGCCAACCGTACATCCTGGTTTGCCGCAGCCGTATTTCTCACCCCGGTCATAGTAAATCTCAGAACAAGGTCCGCAAGGTCCGGCTCCATGTTCCCAGAAATTGTCTTCTTTTCCAAAACGGAAAATCCGTTCTGCCGGAATACCGATTTTCTTATTCCAGATATCGAATGCCTCATCATCTTCCTGGTATACAGAAGGATACAAACGGTCTGCATCAATTCCAACCACTTCTGTCAAGAATTCCCAAGACCAGGCAATTGCTTCATTCTTAAAATAATCACCAAATGAAAAATTACCCAACATCTCGAAAAATGTACCATGTCTTGCAGTCTTTCCCACATTTTCAATATCGCCGGTACGAATACACTTCTGACAAGTCGTAACACGACGTCTTGGTGGAATCTCCTGTCCGGTAAAATAAGGCTTTAATGGTGCCATACCGGAATTAATCAATAACAGACTGTTATCATTATGAGGAATCAAGGAGAAACTCTTCATCTTCAAATGTCCCTTGCTCTCAAAAAACTCCAAAAACATTTTTCTTAATTCATTTACGCCATAGCTCTTCACGTTCTTATCCTCCTGAAATTACAGTTTCCTTCCATTAGTTAGCGGAATTCTGATTCTCTTTCTTTTTATTGACAGCCTTACGAATAGCAATTCCTGCAAAAACGCCGGCTACAATGACTGCCAAAAGCGATACTGCTTTTACAGAATACTGTACTAATTCATTTAAAAACAAATCCATTCCTTCCATGTAAATAACCTCCTTAAGT
Source organism: uncultured Clostridium sp. (assembly GCA_945946715.1). GTDB lineage: Bacteria > Bacillota > Clostridia > Lachnospirales > Lachnospiraceae > CAG-632. Next base: position 12,423 of record CAMEWU010000036.1, read on the forward strand.
TATACAACACTAAATCATCTACGTTCTACCAGTTCCCGTGTGATATCTTCCCATGTCAGTCCCTTTTCTACCATAAGTACCATCATATGATATAAGAAATCAGATATCTCATATTTTAATTCTTCCGAATCCGGATTTTTGGCAGCAATTACAATTTCGGTAGCCTCTTCTCCTACCTTCTTCAGAATCTTATCAATTCCTTTATCAAACAGATAATTCGTATAAGAACCTTCTTTTGGGTTCTGTTTCCGTTCAGCAATTACATCATAATCTTCTTTCAAAATTGTAAGTGGATTTATATCATTATAATCTTTTTTCACTAAATCCTGATAGAAACAAGAGTAACTTCCTGTATGACAGGCAGCACCAACCTGTTCTACTTTTGCCAGAATCGTATCATTATCACAATCCAGACTCAAAGCTTTCACATACTGATAATGACCGGAAGTCTCGCCCTTTAGCCATAATTCCTGTCTGCTCCGGCTAAAATATGTCATTCTTCCGGTTTCAATCGTCTTTTGATAGGCTTCTTCATTCATATATGCCATCATCAGTACCTGACTGGTTCTGTAGTCCTGTACTATAACCGGAATTAATCCATCACTATTTAACTTAAATTCAGAGAAAGGAATTGCAGAAGCAAATGTATTCACCTGTAAACCATCGCCAATGAATGCCTGCTTAATCTCATTGGTTCGAAGTCCATCTGTTGCTGAAACAACAATCCCCTTTACACCTGTCGCCTTCAAAAAGTTACCTAAGAAATGAAAATCTTCCAAACCATCCGGCACATGTACAACTACCGGTACATGACTGCTTTGACAGATGGAAGTAATGGTGTCCAGATATTCTCCCAAATCACCTTCTACCATCACATTGAACTGTCCATATCCATATTCATTCAGACGTAATGCATAGGTATCCATATTTTTAACATAATATCCATTAATCATACCGGATATTTTATCACTTCCAAACCGTCCAACAACCTCCTTAATGACTTCTTCCTTCTCTGTCATTAAGCAAACTGTCGCGGCTCCTGCATATAACACCTTCTTTACATCTTCAAACCGTTCCGGTGACATCCGGACGCTCATCGGCACATCAACAGTTCGTGTAATCTCTTTTATGATTTCCAAATCCGGTTCTGCTTCATAAATAAAATGAATTTCATCTACACCGGCACGTTCCAGTTCTACCGCACTTTCTACTGCTTTTGTCTGATCAACCAAAGCTGTGATTCTAATATAATCCATAATTGCCTCCTTCTTATGTCTCATTTATCTTTTCATGAACCTGCTATTTCACAGCTTATATCGTACCTTTGGTAGATAACACATCACTAATGCGTATATCATAGGAAGATGCTTCATCTAATGCTTTTGCAAATGCTTTATAGGTAGCTTCAATAATATGATGATTATTGCTGCCATTCAACTGCTTTATATGAAGATTCATCCCGGCTGCATAAGAAATTGCATAAAAGAATTCACGAACCATTTCCGTATCAAAATATCCCACTTGATCAACTGTAAAGGTTTCATCAAACACCAGATACGGACGACCACTTAAGTCAATGGCACAAAGCACCAGGGTTTCATCCATAGGAAGCATGATAGAACCATACCGTTTGATTCCTTTTTTATCTCCCAGTGCTTTCCGGATTGCCATTCCCAATGCAATACCGGTATCTTCAATAGTATGATGAGAATCTACAAATAAATCACCTTTTACAGATACATTCAAATCAAACAAACCATGCTTTGCAAAGCTGTTTAACATGTGGTCAAAGAAACCGATACCGGTATCGATACTGGTTTCTCCGGTACCATCTAAATTCAGTTCAATCTTAATATCTGTCTCATTGGTTTTGCGGGTTACTGTGGATTTACGATTTGCCATAGTGTTCCTCCTTATTCTTCAAACCTTACCCGGATAGAATTGGCATGTGCAGTCAATTGTTCTGATTCTGCAAATGCAATAATATCCTTATGAATCGGCTCTAAAGCTTCTCTGGAATAG
>CAMEWU010000037.1 GCA_945946715.1 uncultured Clostridium sp.
CTGGGTGAGCGAAGCGAGGATGGGGGGAAATGTGGGCATGTTGCTTTTGTTTCTTGGAGTTTCACTGGGATGTTTTCTGGTATTTTTAGAGATATTACGGCATGTATATGAAAGAATTTGCAGTCTGCTCAGCGCTAATGAGGCAGAAGGCAATTATAAAATGAAAGAACTGACTTCCAAATCCATCATGCACAGTATGGTGGAACGGGAATTGCGGCATTATTTTTCCTCTACGGTATATGTAACGAATACACTGGTGGGCTATGTGCTGATGGTAGTAACAGCAATTGCTGTAATGGTTATGGGGAAGGAATCCATTGAGAATATGATGGGAATTCCCGGGATATTGGAACGAGCGTTGCCGGTTGCATTAGGTGCTTTGGCGGTTATGATGCCGACCACTGCCTGCGCCATTTCTATGGAAGGAAAACATTGGTGGCTGATGCAGACCTTACCGGTGCAAAAAAAGGACATCCTTGGCAGTAAGGTGTGGGCGAATCTTTTGGTGGTCTTTCCTTTCTATTTGGTGTCGGAAATTATCTTAATGATAGCCTTAAAACCGGAACCTGTTAGTATGATATGTCTGTTACTTTTGCCGGCAGTCTATATTGTATTTGGTGCTAATATGGGAATCTGGATTAATGGAAAGTTCCCTGTCTTTGATTGGGAAAATGAAACCAGAGTGGTAAAGCAGAGTGCTGCCGGGTTCCTGATGATTTTAGTCGGTGCAGTGGTAGGAATGGTGCCGATTGGATTGTTGGTTTACTTTCGTGAGGTATCTGCTGTGTTGGTTGATATAGGATTAGCCGTGCTCTTAACAGGTATAACAGTCTGTTTGAGGGTTCGGGAAAAGTGATTCTGTTGAGAAGCGACTGTAACTTGGTATCATAGGTCTGTTGACCGGTTCTACCTGGTTAAAATAAAATTGAAAAATACAAAAAAGCTGCAGAACTTACATTCGCGTAAATCTGCAGCTTCGTTATTTTTAGTGACTAAAGGTCTGATTATAAATCTCTGTTCCGTCAGCGTTATAATAAATATATTGGACACTGACACCGGTAATACCGGTTTCCTCTTCCAGAGCTGTAATGGAATCATCTACAGCATCTTGGGTAAGAGCAGATTCCAAATTCTTCTTAAGACCGGCAGCATCATCAATCTGCATCTTATAGGTATAAGTATACGTAAATGTGTTGCCTGATAAAGAATAACCAATATCTGAGTAGGTATCGGCATAAGTTTCTTCCAATTGAGTAATCTGTTCTTCCATAGCTGCCTTATAGAGCTCTCTGGAATAGAATTCTTCTACCGTTGCCGGTTTTCCACAGGCAGTCAATCCCAATGCTAACATGGCAATTGCTGCAATAATCAGTAATCGTCTTTTCATAATTTATCCTCCATCTAACAAAAAATATATTAAATTATAGCATAATTAGTCGATAATTGCTATACTGTTTTATATAAAGTTTATTTAAGATTGATATATAAAACGGGAATTGGGAGATTATTATGAAATTGGTTCATTTGTCGGATTTACATCTGGGAAAACGTGTAAATGAGTTTTTCATGTTAGAGGATCAGAGATATATCCTAGCAAAAATATTGCAGATAATAGAAGAGGAAGAACCGGACGGAGTATTGATTGCCGGTGACATATATGATAAATCCATACCGGCTGGGGAGGCGGTACAGTTATTTGATGACTTTTTGTGCCGGTTGGCGAAAACGCAGACACAGGTCTTTATTATCAGTGGAAATCATGATTCGCCGGAACGCATGGCATTTGGTTCTCGTTTAATGGATGTCAGTGGCGTTCATATATCCCCCGTATATCAAGGGGAAATTACACCGTTTACTATGGAGGATGCATATGGCAGAGTGGACATTTTCATGCTGCCTTTTTTGAAACCGGCTCATGTGCGGAGATTCTATGAGGAGGAAGAGATAGAATCCTATACCGATGCACTTCGGGTGGTGATTGAACATATGAAGTTACAGCCGGAACATCGAAGTGTATTAGTAGCGCATCAGTTTGTTACAGGTGCAAGCCGGTCTGAGTCAGAGGAAATCACAGTGGGAGGAACGGATAACATAGATGCTTCGGTGTTTGATCCTTTTGATTATGTGGCATTGGGACATATTCACGGCCCCCAGTCGGTTGAAAGACCAACCATCCGCTACTGTGGTACACCTTTGAAATATTCCTTTTCAGAGGCTGGACATAAAAAGAGTGTTACAGTGGTTGAACTGTTGGAAAAGGGAACCTGTGAGATACGAACCATTCCGCTGGTGCCAATACGGGATTTAAGAGAACTGAAAGGCACTTATATGGAACTGACAGAAAAGAAAAACTATGAGGGAACCAATCGAGAGGATTATATTCACATTACATTAACAGATGAAGAAGATATACCCGATGCTATCGGAAAATTGAGGGTGATTTATCCCAATCTTATGAAGCTGGATTATGATAATCGGCGTACCCGCAGCCATGGGGATTTTAGTGAATTGGAACGGTTGGAAGAGAAAACTCCATTGGAGCTTTTTTCGGAATTCTATGAGAAGCAGAATAATCAACCTATGAATCAGGAACAAAGGGAATTGATCAAACAATTAATGGAACAAATCTGGGAGGAAATGCTATGAGACCAATGAATTTAATCGTTACCGGATTTGGTCCTTATGCAGACCGGACCGAAATACCAATGGACAAGTTAGGAGGTAGTGGCTTATACCTGATTACCGGTGATACCGGAGCAGGAAAGACAACCATTTTTGATGCCATTACTTTTGCCTTATATGGCGAGGCAAGTGGGGAAAATCGAGAACCCAATATGTTACGTTCCAAGTATGCTAAGCCGGAAACACCTACAGAGGTAGAATTAACCTTTTCCTACGGTGATAAGGTATATAAGATAAAACGAAATCCGGAATACCAGCGCCCGGCATTACGGGGAAGTGGTATGACCAGACAGACGGCAAATGCGGAATTGACCTATCCCGACGGGAGAGTCCTTACAAAGCGGACAGAGGTAAATTCTGCTATAAATGAAATCATTGGTGTGGACAGGAAGCAGTTTTCCCAAATTGCTATGATTGCCCAAGGGGATTTCCGGAAGCTGTTATTTGCAGATACAAAGGAACGACAAGGAATCTTTCGGGAAATCTTTCATACAAAGAATTTTCAGTCCTTACAGGAACGGTTAAAGGAAGAATCCGGGAAATTAAACAGACAATGTGAACTGTCACGTAATAGTGTGAAACAGTATGTGGAAGGTCTGCAGTGGGAAGATTCGGATATACTGTCATTAGATGTAGAGAAGGCAAAGGGAAATCAATTACCAATCAAAGAGGTAGTGGAATTAGTGGAAAAACTGTTGCAGCAGGACGGTCAAAAGGAACAGCAAATGAATGACAGCATTCGGGCAATGGAAGAGCAATTAACTGTTATAAATGAAAGGATAGGAAAGGCAGAAGAGTATGAGAAAGCCAGAGAAGGCTTACAGAAGGCACAGCGGGAAAAGGAACAACTGCTTCCTAGAAAAGCACAATTGGAAGAGGCAGTAAAGAAAGAACAGGAACAGAAGCCAAAGCTGGAGAGTCTGAAACGCCAACTGGTACTGTTGGAAGAACAGTTTGATTTGTATGATGAATTCGGACAAAAGCAACAGGAGTTCAAACATGCAGACCGGCAGTTAGAAAATGGTAATGTAGAACTGAAGCAGAATACAGAATCCATACAGGAATTAGCGGAAAAAATTACAGCTTTGACCGAGGAATATCAGTCCTACGAACAGGCAGGAGTCCAAAAGGAACGATTGAATCGGGAACTTGAAAAGGCAGTTGAGTATAAAAATGTATTAAAACAACTTCAAATTACTCTGATTCAATATGAAACTGCAGGCAGAGAGTTAGAAAAAGCACAGGCAATCTATGTGCAGGCAGTTCATGATTCCAAAGGGAAGAAGCAGATATATGAAAGTTTAAATCAAGCCTATCTGGATGAACAGGCAGGCTTGTTGGCAGAGCATTTGACGGAAGGAATGCCATGTCCGGTATGTGGCTCCCTTACCCACCCGGCTCCGGCACAGAAGTCTACACAGGCACCCACCACAGCACAGTTAAAGGCAGCAAAACAAGAAGCAGAACTGGCAGAACGGAAAGCCGCAGAAGCAAGCAGTGCCGCAGGCAGTAAAAAAGGTGTGGTGCAGACTCAATGGGAAAATATTGAAAAGCAGATGTTAGAATTTGTGGAAGAATCTCAGATAAGAAAAGCTTTTCACCAGCTTTCTTCCCATGATGATAGTTCCGGTAAGGGATTACGATTATATGAGATATCTTCTTTGAGTGAGACGGTGTGTTCGGAAATCCAACAGCAAGATTCTGTTTTAGAGGCTTGGAAGCAGCAACTGAAAGAAGCAGATAAGAAAATAGAACGGAGAGCATTGCTGGAACCGATGCTTCAGGAGTGCAGAAAACAGCAGGAAGCGTTGAAGCAGCGTTGTGATACGGTAAAAGAAACCTTGACTACTGCAACAGTACGAAAGCAGGAATTAGGGGAACAGATAATTAAAATGAAAGAAAAACTGAAATATGAAACTAAGTCCATGGCGGAGGCAGAAAAGAAAAAGCTGGAGCAGGAAAAGCAGTCGATGGAACAGGCCATGGAACAGGCAAATTCGGCGTTGGCAGATTGTGAAAAAGCACTCACCCAATGGGAAACCAGAATCCAGCAATGGAAGCAGCAGTTGGAATCCGCGATTCAAGTGGATGTGGAGCAGGAAAAAGGACAGAGAACGATACTGACAGAGCAGAAGCAGGCTGTGACAGAGCGTATGAAGGAGATACACACTCGAAGGGCAAATAATACAGATGCATTAAAGAATATACAGTCAAAATCTAAGGATTTGGAGAAACAGGAAGAGACATGGAAATGGGTAAGCGCATTATCCAATACTGCCAATGGTAATATTTCCGGTAAAGAAAAGGTTATGCTGGAAACCTACATCCAGATGACGTATTTTGAACGAATCATTGCCCGTGCCAATACAAGACTTATGATTATGTCTCAGGGACAGTATGAATTGAAGCGGTGTGGAGTGACGGACAACAATCAAAGGCAGAGTGGTCTGGAATTAAATGTAATCGACCATTATAACGGGACAGAACGAAGCGTAAAGACCCTTTCCGGTGGGGAAGCCTTTCAGGCATCCCTATCTCTGGCACTTGGATTGTCTGATGAGGTACAGTCCAGTGCAGGAGGAATTCGTTTTGATACTATGTTTGTGGATGAAGGCTTCGGTTCTTTGGATGAAGAATCCTTAAGACAGGCAATAAGGGCATTGGTAGAGCTGACGGATGGGAATCGCTTAGTTGGTATTATCTCTCATGTGGCAGAGTTAAAGGAACGAATTGATAAGCAGATAGTGGTAACAAAAGAGAAGTCCGGTGGCAGCCGGGTAGAGATGATAGGAATTTAGAGAAAACCAGGAGGATAAGATATGGAAACATGGTATTATGAAGTAGTCAGCATTGATGGTGACTATGCAAATCTAAAGCGGACAGATATAGAAAGTGAGGAAGTAAAATTAGTAGCAAGGGCCTTGCTGCCGGAGGGAATTGCGGAAGGCAGTCAATTAAAATATGAATGTTTACAGTATGAATTAGTATAATGTATTTCAGACATCTAAGATTTTCGGTTAATATTCAAAAATGTGAGAACACTATGGATGAAGAATGAAAATGTTTAGATGGGAGATAGCAATGAAATCAATATGGAAAACAGATGTATCTATGCCGGAGCAAAAAGCACTTTCTGGTGACATGGATGTGGATGTTGCTGTGATTGGAGCTGGCATGACAGGAGTTTTGACTGCCTACTTTTTACAACAACAGGGAAAACAGGTTGTCGTATTAGAGGGAGACCGAATCGGCAGTGGTCAGACTGGGAATACAACTGCTAAAATTACCAGCCAGCATGGCTTAAAATATGATATGTTGATTCAAAAATACGGAAAAGACAAGGCAAGGTTATACGCAAAAGCCAATGAGGAAGCTATACGTACCTATCAGAAAATCATAGAAGAACAAGAAATTAATTGTGATTTTCAACAGATTTCAGCTTTTCTGTATTCCACACATGATAAAGAAGCGTTGCTTCGGGAGGCAAAAGCTGCAACACAGTTAGGGCTTCCGGCATCCTATGTAGAGAAGATTCCGTTGCCCTTTGAAACGGTAGGAGCTGTTCAATTTGAGAATCAGGCACAGTTTCAACCGTTAAAATTCCTACAATGTCTGGCAAGGCAATTGGAAATCTATGAGAATACCATGGTTTATGCTGTGAAAGGGCATACTATAATTACCAGTCGTGGTAATGTAAAAGCAAATCATATTGTGTTTGCCGTTCATTATCCCTTTACGATTCTGACAGGGGCTTATTTCCTGCGTCAGCATCAGGAGAGAAGTTATGTGGTTGCCTATGAGAATGCTCCTAATTTAAAAGGAATGTATTACAGTATAGAGGAAGACGGATTGTCTTTTCGGAATTATAAGAATTATTTGTTAATTGGCGGGGGTAAGCACCGTACCGGGAAAAAGGAACAAGGTGGTAGTTATTCTTTAATTCGGCAGAAAGCAAAGCAGTACTTCCCGGACAGCAGAGAGATAGCCGGTTGGTCTGCTCAGGATTGTATGACCCATGACAAGCTTCCATTTATAGGAACTTATTCGGTGTTTCGTCCTTACTGGTATGTGGCAACCGGATTTCAAAAATGGGGAATGACCAATGCTATGATTTCTGCCATGGTGATTCGGGATTGCATTTGTGGAGTAAAGAATCCATACCAGAGTTTATTTTCGCCCCAGCGGTGGCATCCGATTGCGGCAGCAGGGAGCTTTTGGACAGATGTTGGTGTTAGTATAAAGGGGCTTTTGACCGGATATCATTTCTTTACCCATGCAAGAGAAGAAGATATAGAGTGTGGGCATGGAGGAATTGTGCGAAAGGGCATGGAGCGATATGGCTGTTACCGGGATGAAAAAGGAAATCTGCATCGGGTGGAAATTCGATGTACACATATGGGTTGTGAACTTCTTTGGAATCCCGAGGAACGAACATGGGACTGTCCCTGTCATGGTTCCCGGTTTGACTATGATGGGAATTTGATTGATAATCCAGCTAGGAGAAGCAAAGGAAGACAGTAATGTCATTTCTACAAATGGAAAGTGGAAATGTTAGTATTTTCAAGGGCTGCAACTGCCGGTTGACAAATTGACGGGTTGAATTTCTAGTCTGCAACTAATACAAATGATAGGGTAAAGCTACCGATGACGAAGGTCATGTTTGAGGATAATTCTTATTAGGAATGTGACAAATTCGAAAGCGGAATGAATAGAATAAAGGGAGGAAGCAAATACATTTATGGCTGTGAAAAAAGAAACTGCGGGCAATATAGCCTTTGCCACATTTTTATGTATGCTGTCCCCAATTACTTTATTATTACTGGCAGCGGCACAGGAAACAGGTATGATAGCCATTACAGAAAATGCAGCAGGAGGAATCGGTATGTGTGTACTGTTGATTTTGGTTGCTGTAGCAGTCGTGATTTTTATTTTCTCCGGCATGAAGACCAAAGAGTTCGAGTATTTAGAAACAGAGGTTATTGAAACAGAATATGGTGTGACCGGAATGGTAAAGGAACGGAAAAAGCAGTATGAGCCAACTTATATCCGAAATAATGTATTAGGAGCTGCTTTCTGTATCTTGTCGGTACTGCCTCTTTTTATTGGTGTTATTTTTACGGAAAATGAGTTTGTTTTAGTAGGAATGATATGCCTGCTTCTGGTGCTGGCGGGAATCGGAGTGATGTTCTTTATAAAAGGAGGCATCAATCATGCCACCATGCAAAAGCTCTTGCAGGAAGGTGATTATACAAAAAAGAAAAAGAAAGAAAAAGCCAGTCCGATTGCAACCATCTATTGGCCGGTTGTTACTGCTTTGTTTTTAGGATATAGCTTTATCACCGGTGACTGGGGAAGAAGCTGGATTATCTGGCCGGTTGCAGGTGTGCTGTTTGGGGCGATTATGGCAATTTACAATGCGGTGAAAGGCAGGTACTCGGATAACTGATTATAGGAGAAGAATAGAATAAGATAGATAGAACTTTGAAAGTGTGAATGAAATGAAGAATGAATATTTAATTCAGGAAAAACCATGTAAGGCTATAGTTATATTCGCTATCCCTATGATGATTGGAAACCTGTTTCAACAGTTTTATTCCATGGTGGATTCTGTTGTAGTAGGCAGATATGTAAATGAAGATGCTCTGGCAGCTGTTGGGGCATCTTATTCATTGACCACTGTATTTATTTCGATTGCAATTGGTGGAGGAATGGGGGCATCTGTCATTGCCAGCCGGTATTTTGGTGCCAGAGAGTATAATCATATGAAACAGTCTGTACGGACCGCGTTAATTACGTTTCTCTGTTTAAGCCTGATATTGGGAGCTATAGGCCTGATATGCTCCAGACAGATTATGATGTTATTGAATACACCGGATAATGTACTGGATCAGGCAACGGAATATCTGAATATTTACTTTATTGGACTTCCTTTCTTATTCATGTACAACATATTGGCGTCGATGTTTAATGCCTTGGGACGGTCTAAAATACCCTTATTTCTTTTGATTTTTTCTTCTGTATTTAATATTGGACTGGATATCTATCTGGTGTGCCAACTGCGTATGGGTGTAGCAGGGGTCGCATGGGCTACTTTGATTGCCCAGGGTATTTCTGCAACTATGGCATTCTTGTTATTCTTACGGGAAATGAAAAAGTACCGGGAAGAGGGAGGCTGCTCTTGGTTTCATAGAACAGAATTGGGAAAAATGGCAAGAGTAGCATTGCCTTCTATTTTACAACAATCTACGGTTTCTATTGGCATGATGTTAGTGCAGTCCGTGGTAAACAGCTTTGGTTCAGAGATGTTAGCCGGTTATTCTGCTGCATCCCGGGTAGAGAGTATCTGTATTGTACCATTGGCAGCTATGGGTAATGCAATATCATCTTATACAGCACAGAATCTTGGTGCAAAGCAGTATGACAGGGTCAGACAGGGATATCATATTGGATATGGAATTGTGTTTGGGATTGCAGCAGTGATTTGTCTTGTTCTGGAATTAGCACATCAGCCTTTGATTTCAATGTTTCTGGGTGAGGAAGGAACAGAAGTGGCATTGCAGACGGGAAGTGCCTGCCTGCAGTTTCTTGGCTGGTTTTTTGCATTGATTGGAATGAAAATGATAACCGATGGTTTACTGCGTGGTGCCGGGGATATGAAGATGTTTACCATTGCCAATCTGGTGAATCTGGGAATTCGCGTTATAGTAGCCTTTGGTTTTGCACCAATCTATGGAATCCGGATGGTATGGATAGCAGTACCAATTGGTTGGTTGGCAAATTATGTAATTTCTTTTGTTGAGTATCGTACCGGTAAATGGAAGGGAGACGGAAAGAAAACATGCACTTCGTAGAAGCAAAAGGGATTTTATCCACAGAAAATGGTATGAATTTATATCGGGGATGTAGTCATGGGTGCATCTATTGCGACAGCCGAAGTACCTGCTATCAGTTTACCCATGCATTTGAAGATATAGAAGTAAAGCAGAATGCACCGGAGTTATTAGAACGGGCGTTACGTTCGAAGCGAAAAAAGTGTATGATAGGAACCGGTGCCATGTGTGATCCCTATATGCATTGCGAAGAAGAATTACAGATGACCAGAAAGTGTTTAGAACTGATTGACCGTTATGAATTTGGTGTGACGATTCTGACGAAGTCAGACCGAATTCTCCGGGATATTGATTTATTGGAATCCATTAATCAAAAAGCAAAGTGTGTAGTGCAAATGACACTAACCACTTATGATGAAGCACTTTGCAGTATATTGGAACCAAATGTATGTGGAACCCATAGACGATTTGAAGTATTGGAGCAAATGAGAGAACGGGGAATACCAACTATGGTATGGCTGACTCCTATTCTGCCTTTTATTAATGATACGAAAGAGAATATTATCGGTATTCTGAATTATTGCATTCAGGCACAAGTTTATGGAGTTATCTGTTTTGATATGGGATTAACGTTACGGGAAGGAGACCGGGAATACTTTTATCAGGCACTGGATCAATCCTTCCCCGGATTAAAAGAACGTTACATAAAGACCTATGCAAATTCTTATTATGTACCAAGCCCTCAAAATAAAGAATTAATGAAATTGTTTCAAAATATCTGTCAGGCTCATGGAATTCAGTGGGAGATAGATAAATGCTTTCAGTATTTGCAGGAATTTCCCGAAAGATATAAGCAGATGTGTTTGGAAGACTTTTGGACATAAGAATATAAATGGTATCTGTTCCATACTATTGGAACAGATACCATAAAATAATCCAAATTAAATCCCATAATCCCAAATCATCACCGTCATCGTCGCAATATTCATCATCAAAATATTCGTCATCGTAATATTCATCATCGTAACATGAATAATCGGAACAGAATGCATTATCAGAATCGGAGCCCCAATGGGAACCATTAGAATCACAAACATTTATATCATCACAGGTTTGAGAACCCCATCTACCAGTGCGGTCACCTTCCGTATTCCATTCGTAGCATTCATCATCCCGGCAAATGTCAGAATCCCCGGCAGTATAGTCACTATAGTCACCAATGCTGTCGCTTTGTTGTGCGAAGCTGGCAGGATAGGAAGGAATGATACTTGGATAATTAGCAGTTTCCGGAATCGTATCCAGCCATCCAATAAAATATGCAGTAATATCTGTTAAATCGTTGGAAACATAGTCCTGTACATTATTCCAGTTTTCATCATAGGTAGTCAGCATGATTTCGTTTGGATAATAGGTTTCGATGTATTGCACAAAATCCTTTGTAATTCCATCAATTTCGTTAGAACTATAAAGATCTCTGGCACCAAATAAATGAAGCATTTCATGGGCATATACAGCAGGTGGTTCATAATCCCCATCACATTTCAAAAACATATAACAAGTTTCATAGTAGTAGAGATCAGAATCTCCTTCATAGTAAGGGAAGGTATAAGATACACCACTTTTATCTAAAAAGCACATATATGCGATACTATCTACATGATAAGAAGAGAGTATTTTTTGAGTTGGAATATGTGTATCGATATAGTCGGTTACAAAATCCAGTAAATCATAGGAGCAGTCTTCAGAATCATCAATGGTTCCAGAATAGGAAAGGGTATAGTCTAAATCCGGATGGTCATAAATATTATAGATAAGATTTACGTCTTTTCCATAGGATGTACCTTCAGAAACTAAAAAATCGGTTGCCAGATCCATTTTAGACATAACCAGACTTTTTTTATCGTCTGTCCAATTGGAAGAAGAATCTTCGATAAAAAGACTGACAAGGACAGTAGAACCATCCAAATATTTTGCACTTCCGGTAGGACTTTCCTGCCAGTCAGATGGATATGCAGCAAACCGATATCCACTGAGCAGGAAGCTGGTCAGAAGGAAAATAAGTAAAAGGTATTTGATTGGTAAGTGCTTTTTTTGTTTCATAAACATCCCTCTTTCTATTCAGTTTCAGACTCTGTATCTGAATTATTCAGAAGAGCATCCAGTGTACTCCATGAACTATAAAATTTATTAAAGTAGTCAGAAGTACCATAGGTAATTTGTATTAAATCAGCATTGTAATCCGAATTGGCTGAGATTTGATACATAAGCAGATAGTCACATTCCGGTATGGTTCCCTTCTGCCAATAATCAAAAATTTGTTCCGGTAGTATACGGTTCCAGGTGTCACCGGTTTTATACCATGCAAAAATCAGGTTGGTACTCTCGGAAAGCTCCGGTTTGGTAGTTGTGGAATAGTAATAGTACTCATAGGAATCAGTTTTATAAACCTGCCAAATGGCGTTAGTTGAGTCAATACCATAGGCAGTAACAAATGAATCTATGGAATTGCCTATCTGCAAATTTCTGCCGGTTTGGCATTGCTTTCCTTCAAATCCGGCTGGAGTTTCATAGGTCATGTTACCTGCCTGCAGCAGTTCTCCACTACTACTAATAAAATACCCCCAGTTTTCTGATAAATTCAGTATAGCTGGAGAAATGGAGGAATCACCTTCAACAGACAAAATAGTTAAGTCTTCTGCTCGGAAGGCACTGGCTTCACTTCCGGAGATAGCAGGGTCAGCAGGTGCTTCTGTAGATGCTTCTGTAGCAGGTTCTTCGGTAGTAGCTTCTACAAAAGCTTCTGAATTAAAACTGATATTGTCATAATCCGGATAGTAATATTCCTGAAAATCAGCGTTAGAAGAAATTCCGGTGCTATTAGGTAAGGAAGGATTATGATTTATAGTAGCCAAAATCATAGGAGCCAATATCACAATCAGAATAACTGCCACAATAATAAGTAAAAGTAAAACACCACCGCCGATACCTAAACCAATCCATAGGCCTTTGTGGCTTTTCTTTTTTGGTGGCTCAGTTGAATAGGACTGTTGTGGTTGAACCGGTTGAGCGGTTGGCTGAGGCTGAATCACAGGCTGAGGTGGAACTGGTTGAGTGGTTGGCTGAGGCTGAGTAATAGTTTGTAATTGGGTGCCACATGCCGGACAAAATGTATCTGAATCGCTGCAAACATATCCGCATACGGAACAAGGTTGACTCATAAGTAATATCCTCTCCTTCGTACTTTCTAATTAATAGTATAGCAGTTGAAGTATAATTTGCAAATGCTTAGATGGCTTTTTTTACAGAAATTGCTTTCATTGGACACATTTCCTGACAGCAGAAGCAGGAAATACACCCTTTTCGTCGAAATTTTGCTTTCCGATTTCGAATTTCAATAATATGAGCAGGACAGCTTTCTGCACATTTTCCACAACCAACACATTTTTCAGGCTCCAGTTTAGGATAGGATTTTAGAACACGTTTCAGAACAGCGGCAAAGGGTTTTTGTAAAAAGCCTGGTACCTTTGAAGAAAAATCCAGATTTTTTGTATCTGGTTTTTGAAAGGCAGTCAGGTTATCCGGTATGGAATCTCCAATCAGTTCCATGTCATCCGGATGGATGAGTCCACGTTCCATAGCTTGTCGCAACATAACAATGTCCTGTGGCACCAGCCCCATCAGAGTCGCAGCAAAATAATCCTGGGTGTACATATCTCTGGAAGCCAATATCATATGCAGTGGGTGAGAAGTTCCACCGGTTGGTCCGTTGCCCTCCATGGCATCAATAGCATCAATCAGTGTAATCTGAGGTTTTACAACCAGAGATAATTCTAACAGCATGTTAGAAAAGCCTTCTATATCAGGAAAGCGATAGTGTAGTTGCGGCTTTTGTAAACCGGGAACCGAACCAAACAGATTCTTAATACCACCGGAATATCCGGTCATAGCATGGGTTTTTAGTTTTGGAAGATTAATAATATAGTCTGCTTCTACAATCGGATTAATAATATTAAAAGAATGATTTGTAAACCCTTCCGGTGCATTGACAGATTGAAAACCAAAATCCATATTGAGACTGGCATAAGGCTCTGCTTCATGCATTCCACAGGTTTGGTAAACCATTTTCATATGTTCGGCAGTAAAAGGACCACCAGAGCTTTCACCAATAATAATATTAGTGATACCATGCTCGGATAACCAACGAGCAACCGCTTTTACAACATATGGATGGGTTGTGACTGGAGCATCTGGCTTCTTCGCCATAACTAGGTTTGGTTTGAGAAGTACCTTCATATCGGAAGTTAAATCTGATAAGATATCTAATTGTTCTAATGCTTTTCCTACAGCATCATAAACAAGAGTTTCATTATATTCCGGTACATGGTAAAGAATCTGGTACATGATTATCCTCCTGAAAATTACTTTTTTCCATTATATCATCTGAAGCGTGCTGATGCACGCGCAGGTCATCAACCTTCGGTTGGTGACATTATATCATGTCGCCTGTCGGCTCCATGTGGTTTTTCGCATTATGCCGGCTTGTGCAAGCACAGCCGTCGCAATGCTCATTATACCATATACCTGAGGCGGAACAGAAGATAAAAAAATAGTGTTTTTTTGGTGCAAAGGAGAAGAGAAATGTGATACAATAAATTTATAAATGTTGATATAAGAATTGAGACAAGGGGGCGATTACATGGCAAAAAGAATCTTAGTAGTAGATGATGATATGATGTGTCTGAAAACAGTTCAGCGATATCTCACAGAAGCAGGATTTGAAGTTCTGGGAGCATTGTCTGGAATGCAGGCAATTCATATTACAGAAGAGACAAAGATAGATTTATTATTACTGGATATTGAGATGCCTGGATTAAGTGGGT
>CAMEWU010000038.1 GCA_945946715.1 uncultured Clostridium sp.
TCATTCCGCATTAATCATACCACACATAATATGACACCCTGTGTCATATTAAAAAATTGGCTTTTTACATACCACCACAAACTTCACTTTCTCGCCCACTCTTCTCTTGTAATACATGTAACATGCTCGGTACGAATATCATCCATAAGTGCCCAATGAATATTTTCATTTGTGTGATGGTAACGAAATCCACATTTCTCCTGTGCCCGCTTCGACTTGATATTTCCATCAAAATATCCACACCACAGTTTTTCCAAATGTAATGTTTCAAAGCCATAACGCATAAGTTCCCGGACAGCTTCCGGTATCAATCCCTGTCCCCAGTATGGCACACCAATCCAATAACCGATTTCTCCTTCTGTATCTGGAATATTCAAATTGCTTGCCTCTCCTATGGTCAAGCCAACACTTCCAACCGGTTTATTTTCATCTTTCAATACCACTGCAAATATTCCCGGTGCAGATAGTACCTCTCGTATAATTTCCCTGCTATTCTCCACCGATGTATGAATCGGCCATCCTGCAATCGGTCCTACCTCAGGATGCTTTGCATACTCATATAACGCTTCTGCATCGTCCTCACTCCAAGGACGTAATATTAATCGTTCTGTTTCCAGTATCATAGAATTCTCCCTTTATATCCATTGGATAAATGCCGTTTTGTCGTTTCTGTTATAACCAGCCTGTTCATAGAAATGTAATGTACTCTCCGATTTTGAACCAGTTAATAGCATCAACTTATAACAATGCTCTTTTTTTGCAATTTCCCTCGCATAATTCAAACATGCAGTTGCCAGGCCTTTTTTTCTATAATTTGCATCGGTGATTACATTTTCCACAAATGCATATGGTTGTTGATTATGTGTCAAATTCGGAATAATTACGCACACGCAGGAAGCGACAATCTTTCCATCTTCCTCTGCCACAATAATATGATGGTCTTTGTCATTCATAATCTTATTCCATACCTTTTCAACTTCACCTTCCTTTTCCACAAAAGGATTATCATGAAGCTGCATATACAACTTCATCAGTCCATCAAAATCATTCTCATTATTCATTATTTCACGAATCATATATTTATCACTCCCCTATTCTCCTTCCTGCTTCCTCAATCAACTTCGGTTGAATATCCGGATATGTCCACTCCGTTGGCAACCTTTCGTATAAATACACTTTTTCCATTTCACTATGCAATTCCTTCTCAAACTCGCTTATATCTGCCAAAAACAGCATGCCATAAGTTTCTTCACCTGTTTCATTCACTCGGGTTTTCTCCGTAACTGAATAAACACACACCGGAGTCAGTTGAAACTCTATTGCTCCTGTTTCTTCCTGCAACTCTCGTTTTGCAGTATCCAGAATGGTTTCTCCTTTTTCCCGATGTCCACCAGGAAGTTCGTAGGTGGTACGCTCTTTGTGCTTGCAAAACACCCATTTCCCATTTGACTTGGCAATGATAACCGCAAATTTTAACAAACTGTCATCCACCGAATCATAGAATTTAACCTTGAGATCCAAATCAATCACTCCCCCTTATCGGTTCCGCATCCTATTTCAAATACTTCTTCAAATACTTACCGGTATAGCTTTCCGAACACTGTACCACTTCCTCCGGCGTTCCTTGTGTTACAACCGTACCACCCCGGACACCACCTTCCGGTCCAATGTCAATAATATAATCTGCCGTCTTAATCACATCTAAATTATGCTCGATTACAACAACCGTGTTACCGCCTTCTGTCAACCGCTGTAAAATATCAATCAGCTTATGCACATCTGCAAAATGAAGTCCGGTTGTAGGTTCATCCAGAATATATATGGTCTTTCCGGTACTCCTTTTACTCAATTCGGTTGCCAGTTTAATCCGTTGTGCCTCGCCACCGGATAAGGCTGTGGAAGGCTGTCCCAACTTAATATATCCCAATCCTACATCCCGCAGGGTTTCATTCTTTCGCAAAATGGACGGAAGATCCTCAACGAATATGTACGCTTCATCCACCGTCATATCCAGTACATCCGAAATACTCTTGCCCTTATATTTCACCTCTAAGGTTTCCCGGTTATACCGCTTTCCGTGACACACCTCGCAAGGTACATATACATCCGGTAAGAAATGCATTTCAATCTTAATAATACCGTCACCTTTACATGCCTCGCAGCGCCCGCCGGATACATTAAAGCTAAAGCGTCCTTTGTTATATCCCTTTGCTTTAGCATCCTTCGAAGATGCAAATAAATCCCGAATCATATCGAATACACCGGTATAAGTAGCCGGATTCGAACGAGAGGTTCTTCCAATTGGAGACTGGTCAATGTTAATTACTTTATCTAATTGCTCCATTCCCCGGATTTCCTTATGCTTTCCCGGTTTCTCCTTTGCACGATTCAAATCTCTTGCCAGATGCTTATATAGAATCTCATTTACCAAAGAACTCTTACCGGAACCGGATACGCCGGTTACGCAAGTCATAACACCTAGTGGGAATCTCACATTAATATTCTTCAAATTATTCTCTCTGGCTCCTACTACCTCCAGCCAGCCGCTTGGGGTTCTCCGCACCGGGGGAACCGGAATTTTCTTTCTTCCACTTAAATAAGCTCCGGTAATAGATTCCTTGCAATTCATAATATCCTTTGCCGTACCACTGGCAACCACTTCACCGCCATAGTCACCGGCTCCGGGTCCGATATCCACAATAAAATCTGCTGCCAGCATAGTATCCTCATCATGCTCTACCACAATTAAAGAATTACCCAAATCCCGCAACCGCTTCAAGGTTGCAATCAGCTTATCATTATCTCTCTGATGCAAACCAATACTTGGCTCGTCCAAAATATATGCCACACCTACCAAACCGGAACCAATCTGGGTAGCCAGACGAATTCTCTGTGCTTCACCACCGGACAAGGTTGCCGTAGGTCGATACAATGCCAGATAATCCAGTCCTACATCCATTAAAAACCGGATTCTTGCACGAATTTCTTTTAGTATCATACCACCAATTAACTGCTGTCGATCTGTAATCGTTAGATTCTGTAAGTATTCATGCAAATCAGCAATGGACATTTCTGTAATCTCTGCAATATTTTTATCATCAATGGTAACAGCTAATGATTCTGCTTTTAACCTCTTTCCATGACATTCCTCACATGGCGTAATCGCCATGTACGACTCGTACTCTTCCCGCATGGATTGAGAGGACTCCCGGTATCTCCGTTTCACATTCTCAAGTAAGCCCTCAAAGGTAATATCATATACACCCTCTCCACGCTGCCCTCTGTAATGCACCTTTACCGGATGACTACCGATTCCATAAAGCAATAAATCCTGAATCTCCTGGGAATAATCCTGAAATGGCGTATCCATATCAAACCCATACTCTTCCGCTAAGGCATCTAAAATCGCTCTGGAAAAACTTCCTTCCTTCGCTACAGACTGCCAACCCATTACCTGTATACAACCTTCATTAATACTCAAGCTTCGATCCGGAATCATCATATCAATGTCGAATTCCATCTTGTATCCCAATCCATGACATACCGGGCAGGCACCAAAAGGATTATTAAACGAGAAGCTTCTTGGCTCAATTTCTTCAATACTGATACCACAATCCGGGCAGGAAAAGCTTTCGCTGAAGTTCATTGGCTCTCCGCCAATAATGTCCACTGTCATGGTACCCTCTGCCAACTTCAACGTTGTCTCAATCGAATCTGCCAGTCGTTGTTCGATTCCTTCCTTTACAATTAAACGGTCTACCACAACATCAATGGAATGTTTAATATTCTTATCCAAAGTAATCTCTTCGGACAAATCATACAAATTACCATCCACAATCACACGGACAAAACCACTCTTTTTTACACTTGCCAATAACTTCTCATGGCGTCCTTTCCGTCCTTTTACCACAGGCGCCAATAACTGAAACTTTGTTCCCGGCTCCAGCTCCATAATGGCATCTACCATCTGGTCTACCGTTTGTTTTGCGATTTCCTTTCCGCATTTTGGGCAATGCGGCACACCAATTCTTGCATACAACAAACGAAAATAATCATAGATCTCTGTTACTGTTCCCACTGTAGAACGTGGATTCCGATTCGTAGACTTCTGATCAATGGAAATTGCCGGTGATAGACCTTCAATCAACTCTACGTCCGGTTTTTCTGCCTGCCCTAAGAATTGCCTTGCATACGAAGACAAAGATTCCATATATCTTCTTTGTCCTTCTGCATATATGGTATCAAAAGCCAAAGAAGACTTTCCCGAACCGGATAAACCGGTCATAACCACCAGCTCATTTCTCGGAATATCAATATCAATATGTTTCAAATTGTGTTCGTTTGCTCCACGTATTTTAATAAACTCTTTTTTCTCTGCCATCATTTATCTCCTTCTGTCATTCCAAGCCACTTCAAGGTGGCATGTATGTCATTCCATCTTCTACTCTTTTCTGTCTTTCCCATTATGCATCAATATCTCTCAATGTAATCTTCAATTCCTTTAACTCATCACGCAGCATCGCCGCCAGTTCAAAGTTCAATTCTGCTGCTGCCTGATTCATCTTCTTGGTTTTCTTTGCAATGGCTTCCTCTAATTCCTTCTTGGTCATAGATTCTGCATCCTTGGTTACTTCCTGAAGTTCTTCCAAATTATTCTCATTGCTGATAACATCTCGAATCTCCTTCACAATAGTCTTTGGAATAATGCCATGCTCCTGATTATAGGCATCCTGTATCTCCCGACGCCGATTCGTCTCTGTAATAGCAACCTGCATAGACTGAGTAATGGTATCCGCATACATAATAACCCGTCCTTCACTGTTTCGTGCTGCACGCCCGATGGTCTGAATCAAAGAAGTTTCCGAACGAAGGAATCCCTCCTTATCTGCATCCAGGATAGCGACCAAAGTGATTTCCGGTATATCCAGGCCTTCCCGTAATAAGTTAATTCCTACCAGTACGTCAAAAACACCCAGGCGTAAATCCCGCACAATTTCAATTCGTTCAAGCGTGTCAATATCCGAATGCAGGTATTTTACCTTAATTCCTACCTCCCGCATATAATCTGTCAAATCTTCTGCCATCCGTTTTGTCAGAGTTGTAATCAGAATCTTATGCCCTTGCTCCACTTCTTTATTAACTTCCGAAATCAAATCATCAATCTGTCCCTCTACCGGTCTTACATCAATCTTCGGATCTAACAAACCGGTTGGACGAATAATCTGCTCTGCCCGTAACATTTCATGCTCCGTTTCATAAACAGATGGGGTCGCCGAAACGAATAAAAGCTGGTCTATTTTTGTTTCAAATTCCTCAAAATTCAATGGTCGGTTATCCATTGCTGATGGCAATCGGAAACCATAATCCACTAATGTTGATTTTCTGGAACGGTCTCCTGCATACATACCACGAATCTGCGGAACTGTTATATGAGACTCGTCAATAATCATCAGAAAATCATCTTTAAAGAATTCCAACAACGTATTCGGTGTAGCTCCTGGTGCCAGACCTGCCAAAGGTCGGGAGTAATTCTCGATTCCTGAGCAAAAGCCGGTTTCCCGTAGCATTTCCATATCAAAATTCGTTCGTTCAGCAATACGCTGTGCTTCAATCAATTTTTCCCTATCTTTAAAATACTTTACCCGTTCTGCCAGTTCTGCTTCAATCTCCTCAATGGCATGATTCATTTTTTCCTTTGCCACTACATAGTGAGATGCCGGAAAAATACAAGTAAAATTCAAAGACTTGTGAATCTCTCCGGTCAATGGATCAAATTCCGTAATCCGGTCAATTTCATCTCCAAAGAATTCTACTCGTACCGCATTTTCAAAAGTAGATACCGGTATAATTTCCAGCACATCTCCTTTTACACGGAAAGTACCACGCTTAAAATCCATATCATTTCGTACATACTGAATATTAATCAGTTCCCGAATCACATCATCTCTGTCTTTATTCATGCCCGGGCGCAAAGAAATCATCATTTCCCGGTAATCATCCGGGTCACCAATACCATAAATACAGGACACAGACGATACAACTATAACATCCCTTCGCTCAATCAAAGCCGCCGTTGCACTATGCCGTAATTTATCTATCTCATCATTTACAGAGGAATCTTTCGCAATATAAGTGTCAGTAGATGGCACATATGCTTCCGGCTGGTAGTAATCATAGTAGGATACAAAATATTCTACCGCATTATGAGGAAAAAATGCTTTAAATTCACTGTAAAGCTGTGCTGCCAAAGTTTTATTATGTGCAATAATCAAGGTAGGTTTATTCAATTGTGCAATCACATTTGCCATAGTAAATGTCTTACCAGAACCGGTTACACCCAGAAGAGTTTCAAATTGATTTCCTTCCTGAAAACCTTTTACTAACTGTTCAATTGCCTGTGGCTGGTCGCCGGTTGGTTTATATTCAGATACTAATTCAAAATGATCCATGTTACACCTCTCGTTAATGCATTTTCTTAGTTATTCCTTTACAATCTCAATTCTAACCTACATTGTATCACGTCGACTGGCGTCTCCGTGTGTCCATTCACATTATATCATGTCGCCTGTCGGCTCCATGTGGTTTTTCGCATTATGCCGGCTTGTGCAAGCACAGCCGTCACAATGCTCATTATATCATATTTTTTTTTGTAAGTACAGTAATTTTCGAACATTTGTTCATTCTTGGCAATATTGTTAAAAGTTAGTATTTTACTATATTAATCCAGCATTTTATGTTATACTTATATTTATATTAAACGTGATAATACATACTGATAAATAATACAATACTTATTTCAAGGGGGTACATCATGAAAAAGACGTCGAAATCGTGGATTGCCGCAGGTCTGCTTACCATTGTTGCAACCATAACTACTATATATTGTTTACTGGAATACCGAAACTCTGTCCTAATTGTTGGCATTTCCAGTTTATTCTTGCTTGCTTCTGCTTTTTGGTTATTTCTCAGTCTTTCCAAACTGGAAAAGACTACACCCACACCTTCTGTTGGAGAAGAACAGCGGGAACGGATGAATTATGAAGGTATGAAACTACAAGGGGAAGAATTAATTCGTTTGATGAACACTTTGGGAAAGGGTACTTATGTATATAGTAAACGGTCATCAGAACATCTGGAACAACTTCTCAATCAGACACTACAAAGCCAACAGGCAAATGAGGCACTGATTCAGACTCTAATTCAAGAACAGACGAAAACCGCTAAATTCCAAGTTAAGTATAATCAAGAAGATACAGCAAAACTGATTTCAGCCTTATCAGATAACTGTAAACAGATAAACCGTAATCTTGAAACATGCATCGATGCAATCTCCAAACCAGATACAAATACGGCTTCCAGTCAGATGGTCACTGCTTCTTTATCCGATTTGTCAAAAGAACTTGCACGAATTAACAGCAGTATCCAGGCCTTACAAATTCAGTTAACTGCTTCCGTACAACAATCCGTTATGCATCCAGTTTCTGAGTCAAAACCTGTTACTGCACTTGCAGAAGAAACGCCAGTGGCCGAACCTCAGGTGGATGAAACTCCTAGTGCTGAAACTCCGGCAACAGAACCTCAGGTGGATGAAACTCCTATTGCTGAAACTCTTGCAACAGAACCTCAGGTAGAGTTACCTTCTCCAGAGGAAAATGCGATGTTTAACCAGGATGATATTGACAGCCTACTTGCCAACATGACAGGTTCTGCTGAATCAGAAGCAGAATCCGTTCCGGTATCGGAACCTGATCCTGAACCAATTGCCGAACAAGAAGTCTTAACACCAGAGGAACCAACTCCGACACCTTCAAATGATGTATCTTCTATACTTTCTGATGACCCAAATAAACAGTTGTCACCAGATGAAATTGCTGCTTTATTTGCAGCTTTGGGATAATATAAAAAAATGGTAGATATTCCATGTTATCTACCATTTTTTTTCTTTTGTATAGCAGACGTATTCCGTTCCCAGAATACTCCATCGCTATATCCCTGAATGTCCGAGTCTTTCTCTGCCATCTCTAATCGCTTTTGTGTCCATGCACAGTATAACTCATTTAATTCAATTCCTACAAAATTACGTCCCAGCTTTTTTGCAGTTACTGCAGTAGTGCCGGCTCCGGAAAATGGATCCAGCACAATATCTCCCGGCTGACTACTTGCCAGTATTAATTTTGCAATTAACTTCTCCGGCTTCTGCGTAGGATGTGCTGTATTTTCAGCCATTGACCAATAGGGAATGGATATGTCATCCCAAAAATTGGAAGGACATGTATTGCGAAATTTCCCTTCTTCTGTCTCTTCCCAATCTTTTGGAGTTCCACCTTCACGATAAGGAGCTATAACCCTTCTACGCATTTTTACTGCATCTACATGAAAGGAATATTCCTCTGATTTCGTGGCAAACCAGATATCTTCCATGCCATTCTTCCAGTTATTCTTTGCACCTCGTCCTTTTTCCCGCTGCCAGGTAATTCGGTTTTGCAAATAGCAATATTCCTGCAAGACGGTTCCAATAATCATACTACTCTTCCAATCACAGCATACATAAATACTGGCATTGGGCTTTAGCAAAGGAAGCACCAGTTCCAACCATCTTTGTGTATAAGCTCGGTAATCCGCTTCCTTCTTATGAGAAAAAGAATTTCCATGATAATTCTTTGTTAAATTGTATGGCGGATCTACAATCAATAAATCTACAAAACCTCGCGGAAGCTTTGGCAGAACCTGAAATGTATCACCAACAATAATTTGATTCTGTATTGTCTCCCAACTTACCGGTTGCTCAATATGAATACATCGGTCTAAGTATTCCCTTCCCTCTTCAAGAGGAAAATCAATGGTTTTATTTCGCTCTGCCTTGTTCTTTTCCATTTCGTTTTTATCCTATTATTCACCTGTAGTCAAAAGCTCGATTGCCTTTTGTAACTGAACATCCTGATCTTCCGGAATTATCGGTTCATAACGAAGTTCTTCCGGCAATTCCACCACTACATCCGGTTCAATTCCTATTTTATGAATATCATTTCCATTTGGAGTAAAATACTTTGCAATTGTAAGCTTCACTGCAGACCCATCTGTCAAAGGAATGACCTGTTGAACAATTCCTTTTCCAAATGTGGTGGTTCCTACCAATGTAGCCTTTCCATGATCCTTCAAACAACCGGCAAAAATTTCAGAAGCACTGGCACTATTCCCATTCACTAATATCACAATTGGAATATCTAATGATTCGTTACTGTCAGCCTCGTATCTTTCCATTATATTTCCATCTCTATCTTCTGTATAAACGATTGTTCCTTCTGATAGAATCTGGTTGCACATATTCGTGGCAACGTCTACATATCCACCCGGATTATTTCTCAAATCAATAATCAGCGAAGTCATTCCCTGTGATTTCAAATCCTGCAATGCAATTCCAAATTGCTCCGCAGTTTTTTCATAAAATTCTGTTACTTCTACATAACCAACCAGATTATCCATCATGCGATGACTAACTGTTGAATTTTCAATGGTACGTCGTTCAATGGTTAATGTCAGTTCCTCTTCTGTACTAGGACGATAAACCGTCACGTCAACTGTGGTTCCCGGTTCTCCCTTAATCCAAGTTACAACTTCGGAAACATCTTCTCCATTCAGTGTCCTGCCATTTACACCTGTTATAATGTCTTTCGGAAGCATCCCGGCTTCCTCTGCACCACTACCTTGAAATACCCGAACTATCGTTAATGTCTTTGTTTCTACATTCTGCTGTATGGAAACTCCGATTCCTTCATAAGAACCGGTTGATGTCTCCATCATATCTGCATACTCTTCCGGTGTATAATAAACAGAATATGGATCATCTAAGCTCTGCATGATTCCCTTATAAATGTATTCTTCCCGCTCTTGATCATCACTGGCTTCAAAATAGAACTTCTCGTCAATAATGTCATTAATAACATCTATCTTCTGTTCAACCTCATCCGTATATGTAGATGTACCATTTCCCCAGCTTCCACTCTGTGAGGAAGAACTTGATGGATTTTGTAGTGGGTTTTGTATTGAAAAACACCCCGTACAAAGAACCATCACCCCGGCTAAAGCAACACCAATTTTAACTCTTTTCATATCCTTATTCCTTCTTTTACTTAAAATAATCCATTGGATCCACATTATATGCTGAAGTATATCCGCCTACTCCAACACCAAAATGCAAATGCGGTCCGGTTGACCATCCGGTAGAACCAACCTCCAGAATCTTATCACCAGCATTTACATAGTCTCCTTCTGACACACATAACTTGGATGCATGCATATAAATCGTATAAAAATCATTACCATGACTGATAACAACCCAATTTCCGGCAGATGCACTATAACGTGCAATGACTACTACCCCACTGGCAGCTGCAACTGCAGGCGTTCCTGTCGGTGCACCAATATCAATTCCTTTATGATTTGCATTGACATATCCACCATCCGGGGTACGGTATCCGTAATAAGAAGTAATTCTGGTACTGGATGGACATGGCCACACTAAAGCACCACCGGAATATGGAACAAAATCAGCATTTTGGCTGGCTTGTGCTTCAATCTCCGCAATACGATTAGCAGCAGCCTGTACTTCTGCATCATATTGTGCAATCAGTTTTTCCTGTTGTTCAATCAAATCTTCATATTCTGCAAGCTTTGAAGATTTTTCATCTATCAATGCATTTATGTTTTCCTTTTTCTCTTCTACCTGTGCTGTCAACTGCTCCACAGAATTCAAATTCATTTGTAACAATTGCTCATCGTTGGCAATCTGCTCTCTGGTGCTAACCAGTTTTTCTAACATATTATAGTCATAGTCTGCTAAGGCTGATGCATATTCCGGTTGGTTCAGAATATCACTCATGGATTCCGCAGCGAATAATACATCTGCATAATTGGTACCTTCATTCACATACATATACTGTATCCTTGCACACATATCTGCATACTGCTTCTGTTCCTGTTCCTTCGCCACTTGTAATTCTTCCTGTTTTATAGCAATCTGCGCCTCTAAATCTGCCTTTTGTGCATTTAAATCATCAATCTGAATTTGAATATCTGCCAACTGGATATCCAGTTTAACCACATCTGCCTGAATACTGTCCTTTTCTCCTTGCAGACCAGCTAAAATAGATTCTGCCGATTCCTTATTGCTTTCTGCCTGCTCTTTTTCTTCCTGTGCATCTTCTAACTCATCTGCAAATACCTGCGTCGATAGAAGAAATACCAAAGAAACTGCTAACATACCTTTCAAAAAACGAAACCATTTTTTCATATCATCACCTATACCTTACTTAAAATAACTCATGGGATCCACATTGTATGCTGAAGTGTATCCACCTACCCCAACACCAAAATGCAGATGTGATCCTTTTGCCCATCCGGTGGAACCAATCTCCAGAATCTTGTCACCAGCATTTACATAGTCTCCTTCTGATACACAAAGTTTCGATGCATGCATATAAATTGTATAAAAATCATTACCATGACTGATAACAACCCAATTTCCGGCAGATGCACTATAACGTGCAATGACTACTACCCCACTGGCAGCTGCAACTGCAGGCGTTCCTGTCGGTGCACCAATATCAATTCCTTTATGATTTGCATTGACATATCCACCATCCGGGGTACGGTATCCATAATATGAGGTAATTATGTTACTGGATGGACAAGGCCATACTAAAGCACCACCGGAATACGGAACAAAATCCCCATTTTGATTGGCTTGTGCTTCAATCTCTGCAATACGATTAGCAGCGGCCTGTACCTCTGCATCATATTGTGCAATCAGTTTTTCCTGTTGTTCAATCAAATCCTCATATTCCGCTAATTTAGAAGACTTCTCATCAATCAGTGCATTTACCTTTGTCTCTTCCTCTTCCACCTGTTTTGTCAGGTTTTCCACAGAGTCCAAATCCATTTGCAGCAGCTGTTCATCATTGGCTATCTGCTCTCTAGTACTAATCAGGCCTTCTAACATATTATAGTCATAATCTGCTAAGGCCGATGCATATTCCGGCTGGTTCAGTATATCACTCATGGATTCTGCGGCAAATAATACATCTGCATAATTCACGTCACCATTCACATACATATACTGTATTCTTGCACACATATCTGTGTACTGCTGCTGTTCCTTTTCCTTTGCATTCTGTAATTCTTCCTGTTTTGTGGCTATCTGTGTCTCTAAATCAGCCTTTTGTGTATTCAAATCATCAATCTGCGTTTGAATATCTGCCAACTGGATATCCAGTTCAACCACATCTGCCTGAATACTGTCCTTTTCGCCTTGTAAACCAGCCAGAATCGCTTCTGCCGATTCTTTGTTACTCTCTGCCTGTTCCTTTTCATCCTGGGCATCTTCCAGTTCATCTGCAAATACTTGAGTTGACAGAAGAAGTACCAATGATACCGCTAACATTCCCTTCAAAAAGTTCAGACACCTTTTCATGCTATCACCTATACCTTCAAATGTTTTCTTGTTGTTACAATACTACCTACCAAACCAATACCAACACCAATCAACAAACAAACCGGCACTAAAGTATGAAATACTTCATTTTGTGGTAGGAACGTTAACCAACTTGCCAAATCCGAAAAATTCTTTGTCAGAAAATCTACTACCATACCATACATAAAATACAAAAGAACACATGGTACAATTGAACCTGCCAATCCAATGGTAATACCTTCTACAATAAATGGTGTCCGTACAAAGAAATCCGTTGCCCCAATCAGCTTCATAATTGAGATTTCTTCCTTACGTATGGTAATACCGATAGTAATAGTATTACTAATCAAGAAAATAGAGACTAACAATAGTATTACAATAACACCAATAGACGCATATCCAACCAAAGAATTAATAGACGCCCAGTTTTTTGCTGTGGCAGTGGAGCTTTTTACCTTTCCCACACCATCCAGAGTTTCCAAAAATGCCACAAATTCTTCCTGATGTTCTACATCACTAATTGTTATATTATACGATGCATAATCCTGCAATGGATTATCATCACCAAATGCCGCTTGGATTTTTTCCTGATCATTATCAAATATCTTTTTGGAATATTGTGCCCATGCATCATCTGCTGAAACAAAATCCATTGTGTTCACTTCGTCACGCACCCGAATTTGCTCACCAATTGCATCTATCTGCTCCTGCGAAATATCTTTTTCAAAAAATACGGTAACTGCAACTGATTCTTCCATCTGTTTCATAATGGATTCAAAATTTACCACAATTGCATAAAAGATACTAAAAAGAAACAAACAGGCAATGATTGTACCAATTGACGCCAATGAGAACAGCAGATTTCTTTTAATATTCTTTAATCCTTGTAAAAAGCAATACCACAATGTACTAATCTTCATCTATATATCCACCTTTTTTCACATCACTAATAATCGTACCCTTTTTCAAAGTTACGACCCGTTTCTTCATCGCATTAACAATCTCACGATTATGTGTAACTACTACTACTGTAGTACCTCTTTTATTCACTTCTTCCAATAATGTCATAATATCCCAAGAGTTCTTAGGATCCAAATTTCCTGTAGGCTCATCTGCTAACAGAATGGATGGATTATTTATCAATGCTCTTGCCAAAGCTACTCTCTGCTGTTCACCACCAGACAATTCCTTTGGATACGACTTATATTTATCACCCAAACCAACCATTGTTAACATGGAAGGCACCTGCCGCCGGATATACCGAGGTGGAGTCTCTACGATTCGTTGTGCAAAGGCTACATTCTCATAAACGGTACGATCTTTTAATAATCGGAAATTCTGAAAAACCACACCAATATCTCTTCTCATCTTTGGTATGTCTTTCCGTTTCATTTTCGAATAGTCCTTCCCATTCAAGGTTATACTTCCTGCAGTCGGGTCCAACTCCTTTAATAACAGCTTCATTAATGTGGTTTTTCCGGAACCACTGCTTCCCACAATAAAAACAAATTCACCTTTTTCAATTGTAATACTAACATCGTTCAATGCTGTTGTCCCTGTCGGGTATTTCATTGTAACATGATCAAGCACTAACATTTCACGTGCCCCTTTCGTTATTTAAGTAAAATTTCTAGTAATCCAACGATTCCATATACTTCATATATTTAACAACCATCAATGCAATCTTAAACGTAATCGCGTCCTCAAACACACGTAAATCCAATCCGGTACTCTTTTGCAGTTTATCCAGACGATAAACCAATGTATTTCTATGAATATATAACTGACGCGATGGTTCGGATACATTCAAGCTATTTTCGAAGAATTTATTAATGGTTCCCAATGTCTC